>NZ_JAUBUG010000035.1:0-69931 GCF_036705345.1 Microcoleus sp. B3-D2 | reverse complement strand
CCCCCCCCCCCCCCCCCCCCCCCCCCCCCGCCCGCGTATTTCCTTCTCTCGCATCGAGAACTGTAAGTTGTAATCTATAGCTATTTCAGCCCTTTGTCAATTCTTTTTTTGAGAACCTTTTTCTACGAAGTTATCGGCTTTTGGTCATTTCATTACCTGCTACGCGGGGGTTACTCTTCAAACAACAGACTTGCGAAATTCGGGTCATAGCAATTGGCTAACACAAACTGTTTAGGGTTCAGAAACCGGGTTTTTTACCAAATATTTGGTTGTAGTCAGCAGATTCGGTAAAAACCCGGTTTCTTTGGTCAGTGCGTAAATCCTAATCTACTCTAAATTCGAGATAAAATGATGCGTTATGCCATTGTCATTGAAAAAACACCGAATAACTATTCAGCATATCCACCCGATTTACCGGGATGTGCAGCCACAGGCGCTACCCTTGCGGAAGTACAGCAGCAAATTAAAGAAGCGATCGAATTTCACTTAGAAGGATTGCGAGAAGAAGGTTTACCGATTCCCGAACCAACTACGCTTTGTGACTATGTAGAAGCACGATAATCTCAGAAACCCGGTTTCTTTCTAGATTTCTCGTCACTCAACGCAAAACTCGTAGAAACCGGGTTTCTAGCCCCCATGCTTAAGCCATGAACTTACGCACTAATGCCAAAGAAACCGGGTTTTACCTAATCTGTGGGTGACAACGAAAGATTTTCGTAAAAAAACCCGGTTTCTGAGATATAGGAAAATTCGTGGGAGTTGTAAATGAATCTTTATTTGGGAATAGATTTCGGCACCACGGGCGCGCGATCGACTGTCATAGACTCCCAGGGTACAATACATTGTGAGACAGAATATACTTTTGCTAACAACGGGCAACAACAGCCTGAATTGCCCTCGGTGTGGCAAAATGCGCTGTGGGATTCGATCGAGCAAATTCCCCCAACAATCCGCAATCAGGTAAGGGCGATCGCCCTTGACGGCACATCTTCCACTGTCATGCTGTGCAATACCGACGGTATACCAGTATGCGAGCCGATTTTATACAATGATGGGCGCGGTGCAGCGGTGACAGAAAGGTTGCGGGCGATCGCCCCGGATAACCACACAGTATTGAGCGCTACATCAAGTCTGGCTAAACTCCTCTGGTTGCAGGAGGGCGGGCACGGGGGCACCGCCCCTACGGTTTTCCTGCATCAAGCTGACTGGCTGGCTTTTCTGCTGCACGGAAAATTGGGAATTAGCGACTATCACAATGCTTTGAAACTCGGTTTCGATGTTGATACTTTGTGCTATCCGAATTGGCTGACACAGGGAATTGCTGGCGCTGCAACACCTGAATTGCCGCAAGTTGTCGCACCGGGCACGCCTGTGGGGGAAGTGAGAGCTCAAGTGGGCGATCGCTTCGGTTTTCCCCGCGATTGTATGATTTGTGCTGGCACAACCGATAGCATTGCAGCGTTTTTAGCAAGCGGTGTCACTTTACCAGGGGAAGCAGTAACTTCTCTCGGTTCTACACTAGCAGTCAAACTGTTAAGTCATACCCGCGTAGATGATTCTAGATACGGGATTTACAGTCATAAATTAGGCGATTTGTGGTTAGTTGGAGGTGCTTCTAATACCGGAGGTGCGGTGCTGCGACACTTTTTTAGTGATGTTGAGTTGGATAATTATAGTACACAAATTGATCCAGCACAAGAGAGTTTGCTGGATTATTACCCATTGTTGAAAAAGGGCGATCGCTTTCCGATTAATGACCCGAATTTGGCGCCCAGACTCGAACCGCGTCCAACTGATTCAGTGGAATTTCTGCACGGTTTGCTAGAAAGCATAGCGCGGATTGAAGCGCGGGGATATCAATTATTTCAAGAATTGGGTGCAACTCCTTTGACAAAAGTTTATACTGCTGGCGGCGGGGCAAAAAATGCGGTTTGGAGTGCGATTAGACAGCGTTATTTAAAAGTGCCTGTTGAAACGCCAATTCATACTGCTGCTGCTTATGGGGTGGCGCTGTTGGCGATGCGGGGTGCGATGGGGATATAATGCTAATTTTCGCCCACCATCCACACTAAAAATCCCAATATTTTATCTACTGGAGGTAGCGGATAATCGGTAAGATCGATCGTTACTATTTGCCCTTCCAACTTGAGAAACCGCCAAGCTGTGCCGCTGGAAACGCTGCCGTAAATGACGGAAATCGATCGCCCTTTGGCTTCATTAAATCTCTGGGCCGCCACCATTTCAGCCATACATTGACCCAAACCAACTTTCAAATCTCCTTTTTTAGCTTCCACCATCACAATTACCGGGGCCTCAACGTCTAATTGTTCCGGGGAACGGCTGATGATAAAATCGCAAACTCCTGTAAGTCCAACAGCTACATCAACATTAAATTCCTCACCCGAAAACACGCTGATTTGTTGGTTCAGAATCCTGCGAACTTCTAGCAATACAGGGTTAATAATAGCTTCAGAACGGGCTTTTTCGGTGCTAGTGGCGATCGCCCAAGGCAAATTTGTCTCCAGCATGGTTTGCAATGCTGTTGCGGGTGCGATCGGTTCGATTTCCGGCAGAAATCTGATTCCTTCCACTACTGTAAGATTGAAGGCTTCTTTAACCTTGCCGATAGTCGTAAATTGACTGTAAGACATAAGAGTTTAGGTTTTTATTTCTACTTTTTACTTAGATAAAACGAAGGTTGAAACCGCGTCTACACAAACGAGGTTCCCGACATGGACTAAAGATAAAAACGTAATTTTTACCGCATTTTCACCGCCCATTCTTCAAGCCGCTATTCTAGGTTTTGCCTGTATAGACGCGGTTTAAAACGCCGGATTTTCTCTTACACTCGCTGCAACTTAGCTGTTCTCGGATCGATAATTTTTCTGCCCAAACCCGAAAACTTAATTGCCAAATTAATTTTGTCGCCCGCCCCTAAAACGTGCGTAATTTCTCCAACTCCAAAAGCATGATGAAAAACCCGATCGCCCGTTTGCCAATCCGCCGATTGTCCATTGTTTCCCGGTTGAGAACTCCCGGAAGTAGCTGCTGAATTATTACTTTTTCCCTTAGATGCAGCCGTTTTCCCCGCTGGAGTTTTCTTCGCACTTCCAGCCAGCAAATGTGTCGGCAATTCTCCTAAGAATAGCGAAGGGGTGCAGTGTTCCCGGAAACCTCCCCACAAGCGGCGTTCGCGAGTGTGGGTGAGAAATAGCAATTCCTGGGCGCGAGTGATGCCGACGTAGCACAAACGGCGTTCTTCTTCGATCGCTTTCGGGTCGTCCAAACTGCGGAAATTGGGAAATAAACCCTGTTCCATTCCGACTAGAAATACTACGGGAAATTCTAACCCTTTGGCGGAGTGCAGCGTCATCAGCGACACGCGGGAATCTTCTTCCTGCAAGTCATCTAAATCGGATGCTAAAGATGCTTTTGCTAAAAATGATGTCAGCGTCGGTTCTTCGTTTTGTTCTTCAAATTGTAGCACTGCATTGTACAATTCTCTGACGTTTTCTATCCGATTTTCGGCTTCTTCGGTTCCTTGATTCTTCAAATCTTGAATGTAGCCTGAATCTTCGATAATTCCTTGGACAATTTGCGAAGCGGGCAGGGTTTCAACTTGCGATTGCCAACGACCAATCATTTCGGCAAACTTTATAATAGCTTTTGCCGATCGCCCTGCTAGAGTATTGACAGAAGATTCATCGCTGAGGATTTCCCACAACGGAATGCCTAACTGAGTTGCAGCGTCTTCGATTTTGGAAAATGTGGTATCCCCAATGCCGCGACGCGGAGTATTGATGATGCGTTTGAGGCTGACGCTATCGTCGGGATTGGCAAGCGCCCGCAGGTATGCTAGGATATCTTTGATTTCTTTGCGATCGTAAAACTTCAGGCCGCCGACAATATTGTAAGGAATGTCTAAACGCATTAACGCTTCTTCAAAAGAGCGAGATTGAGCGTTTGTGCGGTAGAGAATCGCAAAGTTACTGCCGTTTTCGTATTCGGAATTTTGGCGCTTCAAGGAATGAATTTGACCCGCTACAAATTCCGCTTCATCTAATTCGTTGTCGGCGCGCCAGACAACAATCGGAGCTCCCGGTTCGCGAGTCGGGCGCAGAATTTTCTCGATGCGTTCGGTATTGTGTTCGATCAAGTGGTTCGCCACTTGCAGGATGTTTTCGCGCGATCGATAATTTTCCTCTAATTTTACCATTGTCCGAGTTTTTTCGTCGGACAAACCGTCTCCGAAATCCTCTTGAAATTCCAGCAATATGGTATAATCTGCCATCCGAAAGCTGTAAATTGATTGATCGACATCGCCCACGACAAAAATTGAGCGGTTTTGCCATTTATCGAAGCTTTTCGGGTCGGCGTTATTTGTCACCAACATCCGAATCAAATCGTATTGAGTGCGGTTGGTATCTTGGTATTCGTCAACTAAAATATGGCAAAACTTTTTATGCCAGTAACTTAATACTTGCTCGTTTTGGCTCAAAAGTTTAACGGGAACGAGGATTAAATCGTCAAAATCTAGGGCATTGTTGGCTGCTAAAGCGTCTTGGTAGCGACTGTAAACATCGGCAATCACGCGACCTCTGTAATCCGGTTCTGCTGCTTGGTATTCTTGAGGCGACAAGCCTTTATTTTTAGCGTTGCTGATGACATAGCGGACTTTTCGCGGGTCAAATTTCTTGTCGTCTAGGTTCAGTGTTTTGGTAACAATTTGTTTGACGATACCTTGAGCATCTGATTCATCAAAAATCGAAAAGTTTTTCTGCCACTTGCGGCCTTTTTCGTCTTGGTATTTTTCAATATCGTAGCGGAGAATGCGGCTGCACAAAGAGTGGAAAGTTCCCATCCAAATGTGCTTGGTAATTCTTTGGTAAATGTGCGATCGCAATTTGGTTTGCACATTCGGGGCTAAGTCTACCAAAGGTTTGCCATATTCCGCTTCAGCTTGCTGAGTGGCCAGCAATTTCTCAATTCTTTCTTTCATCTCCCTGGCGGCTTTATTTGTAAATGTCACCGCCAGAATATTTTCAGGAT
Source organism: Microcoleus sp. B3-D2 (assembly GCF_036705345.1). Classification (NCBI taxonomy): domain Bacteria; kingdom Bacillati; phylum Cyanobacteriota; class Cyanophyceae; order Oscillatoriales; family Microcoleaceae; genus Microcoleus; species Microcoleus sp. B3-D2. Next base: position 64,882 of record NZ_JAUBUG010000035.1, on the reverse strand, counting down.
CGACTCGATGGGTGCGAACTAAGTTAGCAACTCGGTAAGTTAGAGCTCGGGTTTTGCCGGAACCAGCGCCCGCTACTACTAACAGCGGCCCGTTATAATGGGCGACTGCTTGGCGCTGAGATGGGTTGAGGTGGCTGAGGAAATCAGTGGTTTGAGTCATAGCTAGAAAGTTAGTTTAATTTTTTAAGGGGTAAATAATACTTGGTATGCGATACCGCGAGTTTTTTTAACGTAAGGTGCGCCTAGCGCACCCTATATTATAACGAGAAAGGTGATTTTTTGAACTTTAAATATTTTTTGGCCTAGCGAGTTGTTTAAGGTAAGGTGCTCGGCGCGCACCCTACACAATAACTAGATAGGTGATTTTTTTTAACGTTTAAATATCCGTGTTAGCCACATTGCTGCTAATATTCCCAAGCCAATCCAAATGGCAATAATCACAACAGCGGCAGCCCGATTTATCGGTTTTCCTCGCTCTATTTCTGCGGCTGCTTTTTCCCGACACTCGGCTAAAACCTCTGGCGGAATCATCTTCAGTACCAGCCAAATTCCCAAAGGTACAATTATCAAATCGTCCAAGTAGCCGAGAACCGGTATGAAGTCAGGAATTAAGTCGATCGGGCTAAAAGCGTAGGCAACCGTAAGGCCTGCTAAAATTCTGGCGTACCAAGGTACTCTCTGGTCTGTACTTGCTAAATAAACAGCGTAAGTTTCTTTTTTGAGTCGGCGGGCAACTTGTTTTAAGGATTGCATTTTTTAAAAATTTTATCATTTTTAAAATTTATTTAAAATGAAATAGTAGTTGCGTCGGAGTGTCATAAACTGGGTGGGTTTCTATATTTATCGTTGCCAAACCTCTTATTTTACCCAGAACACCAATTTTTTAGGGGAGCGTCCTGCGGACATCATAATAACTCATAATTTATTCAGAAGTACGGACTATTTTTTTAGTTGCTAAAAATGTAACAACCCGGATATTTAGCAATTTCAGTGGGAAGGTAAAGTATAGCATCTGTTGTATGTGAGGAGAATCAAATTTATGAATTCAACTTTACGATCGCGCGATCGCATTAACTTCCGCAGTCTGGTAACAGCGTTGTGTTTAACCTTAACTCTCGTGAGTTTTGTGAGATTAGATCCGGCGGCTGCTCAAGAACAGCGGATCAGAACGTTGACTGTTACTGGGCGGGGTGTGGAAGCGATTCCCACAACTCAAACACAAGTGCGACTGGGGGTTGAGGTGCAGGGGAAAACGGCGGCCGAGGTGCAGCAGGAAGCGGCGAGGCGATCGTCGGCTGTGGTAGAGTTGCTGCGATCGCGCCAAGTCGAAAAACTCGAAACTGCCGGCATCTCCCTCAATCCCATTTATAACTTCGACAACAACCAACAGCGCTTGACGGGCTATACGGCGACGAATACCGTCAGTTTTCGGATTAATACTGCATCTGCCGGCACTTTGCTTGACGATGCGGTGAATGCCGGAGCCACACGCATCGACGGCGTGAGTTTTGTCGCTGCCGATAGTGCGATCGAATCTGCTCGAAAACAAGCACTCCGCAAAGCAACTCAAGATGCTCAAGCGCAAGCGGATGCAGTCTTTAGCGCGCTCAACCTGAAGCGGGGAGAGATTCTGGGCATTCAAGTCAACGGTGCGATCGCGCCGCCTCCAATGTATCGGCAATTGGCTGGTGCTCGCATGGCTGCTGCTGACGCTACAACGCCTGTGGTGGGAGGGGAACAGCAGGTAGAAGCTTCTGTGACTTTGCAATTTGGATATTAAATAGTTAGGGGTTGAACTGGCCACATCAGCTTGACCCTAACTATTTCTCGATTTATCAAGCAGCTTTTTCTACAAAAAACTTTAGCAGTTTTAACCACTTCTGCCCGTAGTCGAGAAATTGTTCGCCTCCCACACAAATATTTCCGTATCTTCGCCCCCAAGAGCCACAACACTCAAAGCCTTAACAGTTTTAGCGCCAAACAAAGTTTCACTCTAAGTAAGTCGGTGGAAAAATTCATAACTATGTAAGTAAATATTAAGTGGCGCACTCTCAGTTAAAGTGTAACTGCTGGCTGCAACTTTGTTGCGGTGAGCAGTTACGCCAAATGGCTACAACCTATTATGAACTCTGAACGGAATCTCTCCTTTTTCAGGAGGAGAGTTCCTCAATAAATAGACTCTCCGTTAAACCCTAGGCGATCGCATTCCTCCTAAACAGAAAAGAGTGGACTCTTTTCTAAGATCCACTCTCTGTTAAACTCTCTTAGGGCTAGCTTTAACAAGCTGGAGTTAAGCCCTTACTTTACCTAGTCCTTAATGATTCTCTTGTCATTAATGACCACTTTGTCCTTGAGTTCAGGACTGCCCGAGATGTGAATATCACTATCCTTATTTTCCTCTGCGGCGGATTCGGCTAGATATTGGGCAGATGACTTAACATCGTGCGCTGCACCTTTAGCAGATTCGGCTGCATTTTGGGCAGATGATTTAAAATCATGCGCTGCACCTTGAGGGGATGGGGTTGCATTTTGGGCAGGGGACCTAAAATCAGGCACTGGAGGTTTAGCAGATTCGGCTGCATTTTGGGCAGATGATTTAAAATCATGCGCTGCACCTTGAGGAGATGGGGTTGCATTTTGGGCAGATGACTTAACATCCTGCGCTGCACCTTTAGCAGATTCGACAGCATTTTGGGCAGATGACTTAACATCCTGCTTAACATCCTGCGCTGCACCTTTAGCAGATTCGGCAGCATTTTGGGCAGATGACTTAACATCCTGCGCTGCACCTTTAGCAGATTCGGCGGCGCTTTGAGCAGATGACTTAATTGATTCAGCGGCACTCTGGCCAGATGACTTAAGCGATTCGGCGGCACTTTTTATAGATGGCTCAACTGCCTTCGCTGTATCTTTTACAGTCGATCTAAGATCCTGAGTGGCACCCTCAATTTCCTGAGCTACAGCTTTGACAGAAGGCTTAACTTCATCAGCAGTACTCTTAATAGAGTCCGCTGCACTTTGTATAGAAGGCTTGACACCTTCGACTGTCTGCTTGACTGAATCTTTTACTTCTCTAATCGTAGGTGTGACTTCCTCGGATGCGCTCTTGACTGCATCTACTACAGAAGGCTTGACTTCCTTAACTGTCTGATCGACAGATTCGGCGATACTTTTAATCGAAGGCTTAGTTTCCTCAACAGTCTCCTTGACTGCTTCTGCTGTAGCTTTGATAGATGGTTTAACTTCCTCAGCAGTTTCCTTTACTACTGTCCCTAGCTCTTCTACAGTGTGTTTAATACCGTCTGCTACAGTGTGTGCTGCATCCCCTAAATTATCTACAGCACGGTTAACAGTATCAGCAGTACCTTTACCAATCATAGCGCCAGCAACTGAGCCTGCTACAGCACCAATAATGCCTCCAGAGCGAGCACCTAGGATACCACCGACTGCTGCTCCTGCTATCCTCGCACCAATGCCTGAGCCTGATGATTGATCTTCCTGTGATTCTGCATTTTCGTTAGTCTGAGCCTGAATCTGCTGGTTCTCGCTATTGTCAACTTTCTTTTCCTGGAAGTCAGGATTTGCTTCAGGCTGGTTAAAAGGCTGTTTATTATCAGTCATAGATATCCTTGGGTATTACTGCTACACTTACTAGGCTAACTATATACTTCTCAGAAAATGTACTGCCTAAGAACTAGATTTTGACTGTTACTTAAGAAGTAGATTCTCAAAGGTACTGACCACTAGGGCGCTAGCGGCTCGCTGTTCATTCGACCTTGAAGAAGCTGGAGGCGCGCGTTAGCGAAGCCCTCGAAGAGGAGCGCACATCTGGAACAGTCTTAGCTGATCGATCCAAAAATGACTCCTGTCTACATACTTGTTTACAGATTAAATGATTAATAGATTTTCTAAAAAATGTCGATTATCAGCTTAGAATTTAACGTTTAAAAAAATAGATAATAATATTTTTTAGAAAAATGGCAACTATTTAATTATTGAATTAAGTGATTTGTTTTGTAGACGTTGCTGATTTCCGGTAGGAAAGGCTAAATATGCAAGTCAGAGAAACCAGTATCCACAAAGATTGGGGATTTTCAACTGATTTTTTTCATACCCTGATTAAGCAACGCCAGATTTTGGAGCGATCTAACTCACGAGGAGAGCTCTTTGAACAGCAACTTGACCGCTTTAGCCACCAGAGGCGATCGCACTTACGTGTAATTGGGCATAAGTTCGATCGCCCCCAACAACCCCCAAAACTTCAATTACTACCGGATCGTCGATCGAAGTGACAGAGATCGACTAAAGTAAACAGAAATTATTATTGGCGGTAATTAGAGTGATCGAGACTTTAGCAACAGGAGTCGCAGCAGCAGGTTCGCTGCTAGCATTGGGCGGGTTAGGCCTAGAGTTGAACTATCGCCGGACTGGAAGTCCAAATAAACTAGAACTAACAGCAGGAGAATGGCACTTAGCCATCTCGGAACCCAACCGCTATCTTTTAGTCGGGGAAATGGAGTTCCGCAACCTGACACAGCGGTTTGAGATTATGTTGCCGGAAGTGCGGGCGCAGGTGAAACTGCTGTCTGACGGAAGTTTAGATGGCGTTACTTCCGAGACAAAGGTGATTCCTTGCCACAAAGAGGCAGCAGCCAGAACAGACGATTACTGGTTCGGCTATATTGTTAAAGCCCAAAAAAACACGAAAATTAAAGTCTCTGTAGACATTCAAGGGCAAGATTTAACCAAATTGCAATCAGCTTGGGTGCAAGTACACTTCGTCACCTACGGCCCGGGCGGGCGCATCCCCAAAGTCCGTAACGTAGTAGTTCCCCTGCAATTTCCCAACTCGGACACCGTACCCATCGCCAGAAATGTCGGAGTGGCAGAAGTCTTGCCGATTCGCACTCACATACTGGCCGAATTGGACAATCCAGTCGAAATAGTCAAGCGGTACGTGCTGCCGCGCGCCCAGAAAGGCGATATTGTCGCCTTGGCAGAAACTCCCCTAGCTTTGATGCAGGGACGCTACCGCCATCCCAGCGAAGTCAAACCAGGATGGGCGGCAAAGCGAGTGTGCTTGTTTTTCTTGCCCACATCGAGTTTGGCCACGGCTTGCGGGATGCAGACGTTGGTTGATGTAGTAGGCCCTTGGCGCGTAGTAGCGGCATTTGCGATCGGCGCTGTGGCCAAAATATTTGGCAAACCGGGAGTCTTTTACCAACTAGCAGGGGAACAAGCCAGGCTCATCGACGACGTTACCGGGACTTTGCCTCCCTTCGACCAATTTATTGTCCTGGGCCCAGACAATCCCCAGCAAGTTGTAGAAGAAATTCAACGAGAAACCGGGCTTGCGGCGGCGATCGTAGACGCTAATGACTTGAAAGCAGTTAAGATATTAGCAGCGACCTCCGATTTATCGGTAACATTCTTAGAGCAAGCTTTGCGAAGCAACCCCGCCGGGAATGGTGACGAGCGAACACCGGTCGTTCTAATTCGACCTCTGCCACAAAAATCTTGAGTTGAAAAGAGAAAATTAAAAATTCAAAAAGATGATTTGAAATTTTTAATTTTCGATCGCGCAAGAAAGGGAGAAGAATCAAAAGTTATAAGTTTTGAACTCAAAATTTACCCACTCAAAACTCAAAACTTCCCTAACTCTTCCCCTTTCTGAATTTTTATTTTTAAATTTCCCTTCTCCACTTTTATGCTATGACTTCATTTCCCTCCCAAAACCAAAACCAGGTTGTGATTCGCCCGTTTCAGTATCGCGACATCGAGGTGATGGAACAACTGTGCGCGGAAACAGCCGACGAGCCAGAAAATCGCAAGGGCGCAAGCTGCGACGTGGTACTGGGTAGAAAGTTGCAGCAGATTCGCCGCTGGTACGGACTGCTAAAGATTTTTAGCTTGTTTCCCAACCCTTGTCAGTCCCTGTTCCGGGCCCACGTTGCCGAAGAAGAGGGGAGCGTTAAGGGCATAATTCAGATTTCTCCTTTCAACCGCACCCGCAGCACTTGGCGGATCGATCGCATAGGAGTAGACCCGGAAGCCCGCAGCAAAGGAATTGGTTCCATGCTGCTGCGGTACTGCTTTGAGGCAGTCTGGGAGGCGCGGACGTGGCTGTTGGAAGTGAATGTCGGCGACAAAACTTCCTTGGCTTTGTATCGGCAGAACGGGTTTCAGCCTTTGGCCCAGATGACATACTGGACGATCGCCCCAGAACGCCTGCAAGAAATGGCCAACTCGACGCCAGATTTGCCCAACCTGCTGCCTGTTAGCAACGCCGACGCTCAGTTGCTCTACCAACTGGATACCGCGTCTATGCCGCCCCTGGTGCGCCAAGTATTCGATCGCCACATTCAAGATTTCAAAACCAGTTTTTTCGGCGCTTTAGTCGAAGGTGTCAGACAGTGGCTGGGCAAAACCGAGGTAGTCAGCGGTTACGTATTTGAACCGCAGCGCAAAGCCGCGATCGGCTATTTTCAGGTGCAGCTATCCCGCAACGGCCAGCAACCGCACGTCGCCCAGTTGACTGTACACCCGGCCTACACTTGGCTGTACCCAGAACTGCTGTCCCAGATGGCGCGCCTCGTTCAAGATTTCCCGGTTCAAAGCCTGCAACTGGCTTCCGCTGACTATCAGCCGGAACGGGAAGCTTATTTAGAGCAATTTGGAGCAGTGCGCGTGGAACACAGTTTGCTGATGTCTCGATCGGTGTGGCACAAATTGCGCGAGTCCAAGTTGGTCTCTCTCGAAGGACTCCAGCTATCAGAAATGTTGCAAAGCTTCCAGCCAACTCGCAAACCCGTACCGGGCCGGATGTCCTGGCTCGGCCCGATGGCTGGGGAAGCAGCAGCCGGGCCCGCATCCTCCGAGATTAAACCTCTGTTGTCTGACTCAGGAAACAGCCAAGCCAATCAAGTTAACCCCTTGAACTTCCATAATTCCGAATCATCGGCAACAGATAGCAGCAGCATTTTGCCTCTAAAATTGCCCGAATTGCCTCTAGACGAAGGCTCCCAAGAGAAAAGTTAATACTTAATAGTTAAAAGCAGAAGGTAAAAGGTAGAAGGCAGAAAAAAATAGAATTAATCATCCAATAAATTCCTTTTTTCGGTCATAATCCCCAAAATCTTCCTTCTGCTTTTGATTGAACTTAACTTAAGATTACCTATCTTCTTCTTACTTTCTTCTCTTACTCCTTCGCGTTCTTCGCGTCTTCGCGGTTCGTTAAATAAGATTATTTCCGCAAAAAAACAGTAAATCTAAAATCTAAAATCTAAAATCTAAAATCTAAAATCTAAAATTGATTGATTGATAGATAATGTCCAACGATAAATTATGGATTTCAGCTCTGGGATTAGATATCGGCCTCAAACGAGTCGGCATCGCCGGGTGTGACGGCACGGGTTTAATAGCTACGGGCATTACAACACTGGTACGATCGTCCTTCGATCGAGACGTAGCTTATCTCCGAGAAATCGTGCGAGAGCGGAGAGTTCAAATTTTGGTTGCAGGCTTGCCCTACTCCCTGAGCGGAGAATTAGGCACTCAAGCCCGACAAGTGCAGAAATATGCTACTCGCATCGCCACAGCCTTAGAGCTCCCCCTAGAATACGTAGACGAGCGCCTGACTTCGGTTGAGGCAGAGGAATTGATGAAAACACAAGGGATTTCGGTGTCGCAAAATAAGGGTGCGATCGATCGCAAAGCAGCCGCCCTGATTTTGCAGCAGTGGCTAGACGAGCGGAGGCAAAATATCTGCGCCCCTCCCAATCCTTGATAGCTGGTAACAAAGGCGTGATATCCTGGTTGTGCAAGTTTGCTACGCACACCTGTAACCCTTGACAAACTGGAGAAAATTCTGCTGTACCCCGGTACTGAAGAAGCACAAAATCGTGATTTGTCCTCAGTGTCGCTTGCTGACTCGACTGAGATTTAAACGCTGCACTCCTCGCCTGTGGAAAAGGCCGCGAGTCTCGCGGTTTAAGCTGGTGGACTGGCGATCGCCCACTTAGCCAGAATATCGCCACGAAAATTCCCCATTGTCAAGCAAACGTTACTGAATTATTGACGGAAAATAAGATACACGCGATGTCCTCATCCCCATACCGCAAAAAAGAGAATGGCAATTCCAACGAAGAGTCCGTCACCCTGACGGATGAAGTTGGGCGATCGCTGACTTGCAACATAGAATATTCTATGAATCTAGAAGGTCAAGAATACGCTTTGCTGCTGCCAATTGACTCGCCCGTAGAAATTTTTACTTGGCAGGGAGACGATAACGACGAAGCAGCAATTCCTGTAGAAGACGAGGCCGAAATTGACAAAATTTTTGATACAGCTAAAGTTGTGCTGCAAGAGCAGAACTTGACGCTCCGACGCACGGCGGTGACGCTGACTGTGGTTGGCGAATTGCCGGAATTTCCCGAAGAGGATATGGCATCCGATGCCGATCCGGATGAGGAGTCCGAGTTCGAGGAGCTGATGTGGCTGACCAGCTTCTACCACGAAGAACAGGAATATGCAATTTATACGCCTCTAGACCCGTTCTTTATCTTGGCTAGAATGGATGACGACGGCAAGCCAGAATTGCTTTCGGAAGAAGAGTTCCAAAGGCTGGAACCGATGTTACCTATGCTGGAAGACCAGTTCTTTGACGATCTTGATTAGAGATTAATTGCAGACACAAGGTCTGATGGCAAAAAGCAGAATTTTTTACTATTTTATAAAAAAGTAAACTGCTCGCCCGATCGAACTTTTTGGAGATGGCCGCTTCTGCCTTCGCGATCGGGCGTTTGAATTGGGCCGCGTGAATAGGGTCTTTTAAAGGGCTTGTATTCCTAACTTTTCGGTCATCAATCGCAGGTCATCAGTCATTAGTCGCTAGTTAACCGCCGCTTATCCAGGACAACGGACTATGAGTAAAGAACAAATGACAAAAGGCAGCGCGCGCGAGAGCCGAAAAGGAACTCCGCAAGTCTCTAAATGGTTGTTTTATCTGGCGTTGCTGCCGGCAATCTGGGGGGTTTGCGCTTGGCAGGGCTGGGCTTGGTGGAGCTGGGCTTCCGCCCCGCCTAAAATAGCTGAAACGTCAACTTCTCCGCCAGAGGATGCTGCTGTTTTGATTCAAATCCCGGAGGGTACTCCCAGTCAAAAAATCGGGCGGGATTTAGAGGCTGCGGGGTTGATTCGATCGAGCTCGGCATGGAATATGTGGACCCGCTGGCTGACTCTGCAAAACCGCGAGGGAGGTTTTCAAGCAGGAACTTACAAACTGTCGCCGACTCAGCCTCTGAGTGCAGTTGCTGACAAAATTTGGAAGGGCGAAGTCGTACAGCAGAGTTTCACGATTCCAGAAGGGTGGTCGCTGCAACAAATGAGCGCTTATTTTGAAGCGCAAGGTTTTTTCCCGGCTAAGGATTTTATGGCGGTGGCGAGTCAAGTTCCCTACGCTCAGTACCCTTGGCTGCCGAGCGGCCTGCCTCACTTGGAAGGGTTTTTGTACCCGGATACTTATCAGCTAGACGGCGATGCAATTAGCCCGCAAGCTGTCATTAAGCAAATGCTCGGTCGCTTCGAGGAGTTGGCTTTGCCGATATATCAAAAAAATCAGAAGAATACTAAGCTGGATTTGAAAGAGTGGGTGACGCTGGCGAGTATTGTGGAAAAAGAGGCTGTGGTTGCGGGCGAGCGCAATCGTATTTCTGGGGTATTCAACAACCGTCTGAATAAGGGTATGCCTTTGGGTTCTGACCCGACGGTTGAATACGCCCTCGGCATTAGGCAAACGAAGGAAAAGCCTTTGACTTTCAAGCAGGTGGAAACTCCTTCTCCTTACAATACTTATATCAATGTAGGGCTGCCGCCAACTCCGATCGCATCTCCGGGAATAGCAAGTCTGGAAGCGACTCTGACTCCGGAAAAGACAGAATACCTGTACTTTATGGCTCGATACGACGGCACTCACATTTTTAGCCGCACGCAGGCGGAACACGATGCTGCGATTGCTAAAGTTGACCAGCAGTTGCGATCGACTCAATAGATAGGCAATGACTAATACAAAAGTAAAAAGTCAAAAGTCACAAAGCAAAAGCAATAATTATTCACTTTTGATTTTTTACTTTTTTAATCTTTAACTTCCAATTTCTTATTTCTCAATCTAAACCTAAAATCTAAAATCATTATGACTTGGGGTAAAATACTACAGCCTGACTTAGTTCTCGGCGATTCAGTCATGAAGTTAACGGCTGATATTCTGCAGAAATATAATATTAAAGGATTAGTTTTGGATGTGGACGAAACTCTCGTTCCCATTACAGCAATGAATGCTTCTCCTGAACTCACCCTGTGGGTGGAAGAAATAAAACCCGTGGTATCGCTGTGGTTGGCGAGCAATAATTTAAGTCAGACTCGGATCGGTCGGATTGCTGAGTCTTTGAATCTACCCTACATCACGGGTGCGGCTAAGCCGTCGCGCCGCAAGTTGCGAAAGGCTATTAATGCAATGAATTTGCCGGTGGAACAAGTGGCGATGGTGGGCGATCGACTTTTTACTGATGTTTTGGCAGGCAATCGTTTGGGTATGTTTACTATTTTAGTGGAACCAATGGTTGATGCTGGGTATGCGCTTCGCAAGTATCCGGTGCGCTCTTTTGAAGTTTGGGTTTCTCAAGCTTTGGGGGCTTCTCTGAAAATTAAAGATTAAATTGGGCATAGGGCATAGGGCATAGGCACAGGGCATAGGGCATAGGGCATAGGGCATAGGGCATAGGGCATAGGGCATAGGGCATAGGGCATAGGTAACTAATGACAACAAACAACAGTCAACAGTCAACAGTCAACAGTCAACAGTCAACAGTCAACAAACCAATGACTCAAACTATTGTTGTTAAAATAGGAACTTCGACGCTGACTCGATCGACTACGGGAAACTTAGCTCTTTCAACTATTGGTGCATTGGTCGAAATTTTAGCTGATTTGCGGCAGCAAGGCCATCGAGTAGTTTTGGTTTCTTCGGGTGCGGTTGGAGTTGGCTGCGCGCGCTTGGGTTTGACGGAACGCCCGCGAAACATTGCTTTGAAACAGGCTGTGGCGGCTGTGGGCCAAGGGCGGCTGATGCGGGTGTACGATGACTTGTTTACTACTCTGCAACAGCCGATCGCTCAAGTATTGCTCACCAGGGGCGATTTAGTGCAGCGTAACGGTTATGTTAACGCTTGCAATACTTTTCAGCAACTGCTCAGGTTGGGCGTGATTCCGATCGTCAATGAAAACGATACTGTGGCGGTAGACGAGCTCAAATTTGGCGATAACGATACGCTTTCGGCGCTAGTAGCGAGTTTGGTAGAAGCAGATTGGTTGTTTGTGCTCACAGATGTCGATCGGCTGTATTCCGCCGATCCGCGCAGCAATCCAGACGCGCAGCCGATCGCCCTAGTCCAAAGTATGGCACAGCTCACAGAATTTCAGGTGCAAACAGGAGATTCCCGCAGCGGTTGGGGAACCGGCGGTATGGTGACAAAAATTGAAGCGGCGAGAATAGCAACTGCATCGGGAGTGCGTACAGTCATCACTGACGGCTGCTTTCCTGGTAATATCGAGAAAATACTCAACGGAGAGTCGATCGGCACTCAATTTGAGCCTCAACCGCGCCCTGTAAACGCTCGCAAACACTGGATAGCTAACGTGCTAATTCCGGCAGGGAAACTATATTTAGACGCGGGTGCTGTCAAGGCAATTTCCCAGGGCGGAAAATCGCTTTTAGCTGCGGGTATTGCTCAAGTAGAAGGAGAATTTCAAGCTGATGATTCCGTGCAGTTGTGCGACGCAACTGGCAAGCAAATTGCTAGAGGACTTGTGAATTATAGCAGTTTAGAATTGAGACAAATCCAGGGCTGCAAGTCCGACAAAATTGCTGAAATTTTAGGCTATGCAGGCGTAGAAACGGCCGTACACCGAGATAATTTAGTGATTGTTTAAACTAACAAATATCGAGACAGTCGATCGCGCAATGAGCGAAGGCAGAAATTGAGGATATTTGCAGCACAGTCTTGCAAGAATTTGTTTGGCTGTGTCGGAACAGCTCGTTCATCGCTTCTGTAAACAGTTCAAATACATTTTGTGCTAATTCTAAAGCTGCTTGGCATTCCGCATTAGTAAGTTTTATCTCTGCTAAAAGTTGCAACATCTCTGGCGCGTTTAAAATGTGATAATTTTCTAAACCCCCATAACCTCCTCCAAAATCAACAGATTCTTTTTGGGTAATTGGCTGTAATTCTTTTACCACTGCTAGCGCCGCTTCAAAAAAAACTTGGGCCGTTCCTTCGAGGGCTTCCACTAACACCAATTTCTGAATGGGAGACGCTTTCCAAGCGTAGCGTTCGAGCACTGAACAAAGCGATCGAGTTTTTTTAGTTTCTTCACCCCAAAGCAGTCGGAAATCGCCGTAACTCATTAATTGGTTTAAGCCCAGTTCCTCTAGGTATTCTAGATAGTCGTGCCAGTAATAATTTTTTTTATAAGTATATTTATTAATGAGTTCCTGAACTTTGCTATTACTAGAAGATTCTCGCAGCACATATTTATTTAAATCGATCAATCCCACAGCCAAAGGAGCGAGTACAGGTGCAAAAATTAGTCGTTGATTCGCGTGAATATGTTTATTGGCTAGAAAGTCAAACAAGGGCAATTTTGCAAACTCTTGCTTTTTGGGTTCAATGAATGCTACAATGGCTTTCATACTTTTTTCGCCTGAATGGTTGCTGTCAAGATCATCTTCATACATCTGTTAATTATCTATATTTTCGAGCCTAAATAATTGTGTTTCTTATCATACATATTTGTATTTGAGATCATAGATAAGAGTGTTTGCAGTCACAGTAAATTGTGACTTGTATCATATTAGACCAGAAGTTCGAGCATCTTGTTCGCTAGAGAGAAAATGTTCTACATTTAGATTGGATATTTCGGGCGTTGCTCCAAGCCACCCCACAAGAGTTGGATTATTTATTTAAAGGCCATTTAAAGGCTGATTAGCTTATCTAGGCAAGTGAGCATTCTGCTCGTACTGCTAAAAAATGCTGTTTACACAATCGGGATGTTCCCTGCAAATCAGTCCTAGACGCAGAGGAGTCTCGAAACCTGGTTTCTTCGGATGTTCATCGCTGCTCAACAAAAAATTTTATGAGAAACCCGGTTTCCTTAACCCTTGGTTTTATTGCTTCTTCCCTCTTTCCTCTTCCCTCTTCCTTCTTCCGGCGGCCATAAGTCTCCAAATGACAATTTCCAATTCTCAGAATTGCCTTTAGGTGCGTTGTGAGTTACTCTATCTTTTGGATCAGTTAACACAATTATAGGAGTTAATCTTGGAACGGACTTTTTTAGCGATTAAGCCCGACGGCGTACAGCGCGGACTCGTCGGCGAAATTATCGGTCGTTTTGAAGCCAAGGGCTTTAAGCTAGTTGGTATGAAGCTAATGACGGCGAGTCGCGAACTTGCCGAACAGCATTATGGCGTACACAAAGAAAGACCCTTTTTTGCGGGGCTGGTAGACTTCATCACTTCCGGGCCGATGGTGGCGATGGTGTGGGAAGGCGACGGCGTTGTGGCCTCGGCGAGGAAAATGATTGGCGCAACAAATCCTCTGAATTCAGAACCGGGGACAATTCGCGGCGATTTGGCTGTGAATGTCGGTCGCAATATTATTCATGGTTCTGATGCTGTGGAAACTGCCAATGCGGAAATTAGCCTTTGGTTCAAGGAAGAAGAATTGAGTGCTTGGACACCTTGTTTAACTCCTTGGATTGTGGAGTAATTTTGATATTCTCCCGATGGTTAATCGGGAGATATAGCTTTTCTCAGATACATGAAATATCATGTCGCTGAATCACTCTTAACGGTAAAATATAGAAGAGTTTGACATTTTTACTCGTTGCCAAGCTATTTCTGGTAATGAGAATAAAAAACGTTAATCGGAATTTAAAAACTCCAAATAATTATTAGTCAATTCTTTGACTGCTAATTCGTAAAATTGCTGACCGTGTTCGGGGGTTGCTAAGCCCGGATTTGAACCCATTCTCCCGTCGGGAAATCGGCGGCGGAAGTCAGCAGCACCGTAAATTTTGTGTCCGGAACCGACTTCTTCCGAAAGCGGAGCTTGCTTGATTGCTTCTGGATAAAGATACTGGGTTAAGGCGACTTCGCTGGGGGTGGCGTGGGAACCTTCTTGGTTTCCGTATAATTCTTTTGCTAGTTGGTAAACTGAACCGCACATGAACCAATTGCCGATTTGACACTGGATTCGATCGGCATTTGGTAAATTTAAGTCTGACAAATGGGCGTATGTCTCGGAAAATGCTGCTTTCATTGTCGCAATGTTGCCACCGTGACCGTTAATGAAGAAATATTTCTCAAATCCCGCTTTTGCCAAAGATGTGATATAGTCCCTGATTACCAGTATCAACGTCTGCGGTCGCAGGCTGATTGTGCCGGGAAAGCTGGTGTGGTGCAAGGCCATCCCGACATTAATTGTCGGGCCGATTAAGGCATTGGCAGCTTCGCCGACACCGCGGGCGATCGCCTCGGCAGCAATGGCGTCAGTCCCGATCAAGCCGGTGGGCCCGTGCTGTTCGGTGGAGCCGATCGGGATAATTATGCCTCGGGAGCTTTCGAGATAAGCTTCTACCTCGGGCCAGGTACTCAAATGCAGCAACATGATAGGCAGTCTACAGAATTTTTACTTGCTATCGTCGATCGTAGCCGGCAGGGGAAGAAAAAGGAATTTCGGCAAACTTATTATTGTATTCTTAAAAAAAGCTCTACATTCCCATCGCACCTTTACCGTTATATTACTTAACGTTAATAATTTAACCATTTGATGGCCAAAACTTTACCTTTTAATAACCTTTTAAGAGTAGTATAACTAGCATATCCCTCTAGATTGGGTGTTACGTGGTCAATTAACAGCGGGCAATGTTTTATGAAATTAACACCGACCCCGAAAAATGACCAGACTTCTGTGGCCTGGACGCAGGCAGACAGCGCGGTGCCGGCAACTGCTGTACGGCTGTATTCCTTACACGAGCAAGTAGCAAAGGTCGAGCGCGTGTCTGTGGGATGGACTGGCGAAGGATTCTAAGCGATCGAACAAATGGCGATCGTACAAGCGATCGCAGCGCGAGAGTTCCTCAGCTACTGAAGAAGGTACCTCGCGCTAGCCACATACAAACATCACTCCCACTGATATTTATGTCTTCTGCTGAATTAAGCGAAAGTCCTTCAAGGTTGGCTGTTGGACAAGCCGGCCGTATCTTGTTATTGGAAGGTGAAGATCTGTTGCGGGAAATGCTAGCTTTAGCCCTTAAAGAACAGGGCTACGAGGTGGTGGTTACTAGCGACGGGCGCAACGCTCTGCCTTCTGTACAGGCTTCTTCGTCATACCACGGTGAATTGGCCTTTAACCTGTTAATCATGGATTCAATTAACGGTTTGGATCTGTGTCGAATGTTACGGCATCAAGGAAATCCCGTCCCTATTTTGATTATCGGTGCTAGAGGAAGTGCCAACAATTGCGCTTTTTATCTAGAAGCCGGATCGGATGATTATCTGACCAAGCCTTTTGGAATGCGGGAGTTTATCGCTCGCTGTCGGGCGCTGATGCGGCGCCAGCGCCTCGGTAGGTTACCGGAACCGAGGACGCTGCAATATAAGAGTATAACTCTGTATCCTGAAGAGTGCCGCGTGTTGGTTCGTGGTCTGGAAGTGAAATTTTCTCCTAAACAGTTTCGCTTACTAGAACTATTTATGAGTTATCCCCGGCGAGTTTGGTCTCGCGATCAGTTGCTAGAAAAAATTTGGGGCCAAGATTTTATCGGAGACAGCAAAACAGTTGACGTTCACATCCGCTGGCTACGCGAAAAGTTGGAAATAGATCCGGGCCAACCGGAATATATCATTACGGTACGTGGATTCGGCTATCGATTTGGTTAAATTTTTAAATCAGTTGTAGGGTTGCAAGTGGCAGTCGAATATGACGTAGGGACACAACAATGTTGTGTCCTTATTTGTCTGTGTAGGGTGCGCAATGCAATAGCTTGAAGGCGCAACCAATAGAGCTATTGCAGCGACCCTTGCCGTTCTCTTTTACCCTGGGCGATGGGTATAAACTCACATCTTGCACCATTCTCAAGAACAGGCAAGATGCCTGTTCCACAAAGAGTGAATTTTCTTGTGGAACAGGCATCTTGCCTGTTCATAAAAAGCTTATTGATAATGGTGCAACATCTCAGTATAACTCAAAACTCCCCTGTCCACTCCCAACAATGAAGTTTCCAGCAATCTCCTGCAACCGCAACAGCCGCCACCATATCTGAACTGGGAATTAATTCAATTAAAGACCATCTCGATGCTTCGTCGGGGTTTTCTTCAACATTTAACAGCGCTGCTGGTTCTCCTGGGGCGAGGCTGACATCAAACTGATTCAGGGGAATTGAAAGTCCTTTACCGACTGCTTTGATATAGGCTTCCTTGCGAGTCCAGCAGGTGAAAAAAGCGCGGGGTTGGAGATGTTCTGGGAGCGAACGCAACACAGTATTTTCTAAGGGTGAAAAAAACTTTTCAGCAATCTCCAGACAAGGAAACTTGGGATTGATACCTTCAATATCGACACCAATATCTCGATTTTTGGTAATAGCAATTAGAGCCATGTTCCCTGAGTGAGACAAATTGAAACGCAGGGTATTTCCCCCTTGGGCGGCGATGAGGAAGGGTTTGCCGTAGGGATTGTAGTCAAAGCGCAAAATGTGAGAATTTATGTTAAGATAGCGACTCAGAATCGCTCTCAGCGCGCCACGACTCACAATAAATTGCGATCGACCTTTTGCAAACCGAAAACCCTCAGCTTTTGTCCGCTCGTCGGTAGAGAGAGTCTGTTGTAAACTCTGCAAGCAAGATTCTGTTTGAGCCAGAGAGACGCGCCAAACATGAATTTCGCCCAGATCCAATGTCAAGTCTAGCGGTGGGGAATTCCACGAATCAAAAGCAGTAATCATGTATTTATAGCCTTTCTCAGTAACATGAGGTGCTCTGGCGGGCATAGGGCATAGGGCATAGGGCATCAGTTGCGATCGGTGTGTACCTCATTTTATTGAGAATTGCTATATCTTCTTTTCTGAGTCACCTCATCTAGCATTCGCAGAAACAGGCATCTTGCCTGTTCTACTTTTAGAAACAGGCAAGATGCCTGTTCTACAACAGATGAATTTCAATCGCAAGAATTAATAAATCCAGCTTTGTACAACTTTTCCCGCTAATTGCTGTCCCAACCAAGGCGTATTTGCAGATCGTGACTTCAGACTTGACCCGTCAACAGTCCAACTCATTTCCGGGTCGAACAAAATCAGCTCTGCAGAGACTCCCCGTGCAACCGTGGCGGGGGTTTGTCCGAGACAAACGGCAGGGCCTGCGCTCAAAACTCGCCACAGTTCTAAAGCCGAAAATTCCCCTGTTTCTACCAGTCCGTGCCACAGTAAAGGCAAAGCTAATTCCAAGCCGATCGCCCCGGGCGGACTATCAGCAAAAGCCACAGTTTTCTCCTCATAAGTATGGGCGTTGTGGTCGATCGCGATCGCATCAATTACGCCATCTTTCACAGCTTGAATCAGCGCTAATTGGTCGCTGAGATTGCCCAACGGCGGTTCTAGGCGTAAATTCGGGTCGTAGGGCAACGAAGCAGTCAGAGCATTTTTCCCGCCGGAATCTTTAGAGTTTCCTGAAATTGCCCCGACATTCAACAGCAAGTGCATCCAAGTCACACTCGCAGTCACCGGCAAACCCCGCGCCTTGGCATCTCGAATCAATTCCACGCTGCGCGCCGTAGAAACGCGCATAATGTGCACTCCTGTGCCCGCAGATGCCACCAACTCCAGAATGGCAGCCAAAGACGCAGTTTCCGCACTCGCCGGAATTCCAGGCAAACCCAAGCGCACCGACATCGCACCCTCTCTCACCGCGCCATTTCCTGCCAAAGTTCGATCGCACGGCCACAAAGCCACAGACTTGCCCAAGGGCTGGATATACTCAAGCAAACGCCTCACCAGAGCCGGATTAGACAGCGGCAAACCGTCCGCAAAACCCACCACTGGACAGGAGGCCAGCTCGCCCAACTCTGCCATCTGCTGCCCTTTAACGCCCGCTGTCAGCGCTCCCCAAAAATACAAGCGGGGCAGCCCGGGCGACAAATTGCGGATATGTTGCTGCAACAAAGCTAAACCGGCCAAATTGTCAACAGGTGGCGAGGTATCCGGCAAAATCGCCACTCGCGTAAAACCCCCAGCCGCCGCAGCCTGCATCAAAGATTCGAGCGTTTCCCGCTCCTCAAAACCCGGTTCTCCGCTGTGACTGTAGATATCAGTTAACCCCGGCCCCAAAATCAGTCCCTGGCAATCCCGCACTTCCGTGTCAGCGGGAAACTCAGCAATTTTTTCCTCAACTGCTTTGATATCACCTTCAGCAATCAGAATATCAGCGATGCGATCGCTCCCTGAAACTGGATCTAGCACTCGTACATTTTGTAGCAGTTCGCGGCTCATAACTTAAGATTTAAATATATTGAAGAAGAAAGTTCGGCAACGGATTCTGTAATGGATGTAACGGATGGAAGATGGAACCGCGAAGACGCGAAGGACACGAAGGAAGAAGGAAGAAGGAAGAAGGAAGAAGGAAGAAGGAATAAAAGCAAGGGTTTTAGTAATTAAGAACGTCCTAACCATCTTGGCAGTTGCTATAAAAATTAAAACATTTTTCAGGTGGGTACTCGTAGCGGTGGGCACTGGTGTTAACTTAGGCCTAAAAGCTTTGATAAATTTCGCTTTGACACGAGTCTCGATCCCCCTAAATCCCCCTTAAAAAGGGGGATTTTGAGAAGGCTTCTTTTCCCCCCTTCGTAGGGGCGGTGCCCCCGTGCCCGCCCTTGGCTAGGGGGGATCGAAGGCCTAACCGTCAAACAGCAGAGGGGTACTACATCTACGGGTTCCCGTCCAGCACTTTACTCATTACAGTGCTCCTGCGGCTGTTTGGTCAAAAACTCCGCCGCTCAAATGAGTTGTCACATTCATCGCCTGCAATACCGGCAAACCATCGGGGCCGTGGGGATAATCAATCACGCTAACGGCTCCGTTTCCTTGTTTGAATTTCCAGAAATGTTCGGGTTCCAAACCGAATAGGTGGCAGAGAATTGCTTTGTTAATGGCATCGTGAGCAACGACAATCCCAGTACCAGAAACAGATTGTACTATTTCTCGCCAAGCTGCGATCGCCCGAGTCCAAACGTGCTGCAAATTCTCTCCTTCGGGCATTTGCACTGTTTCAGGAGATGTTTTCCATTCTTGTAGCAAACCCGGATAGGATTGTTCTATTTCCGATTCAAACTTTCCTTCCCAAAGTCCGTGGCTGATTTCTCTTAGCTCGTCGCGGAGTTCCAGTTGCAAACCGCCGTGATATTGGAGAATAATTTCCGCAGTTTCTTTCGGGCGCAGCATCGAACTGCTGATCGCAAAATCTAATTTTACATCCTTGAGAAATTCTGCTGCTCGCCTGGATTGTTCGCGGCCGTTATCGTTGAGAGGCACGTCAATCTGCCCCTGAAATTTACCTGCTTTATTCCAGTCGGTTTCGCCGTGACGCACCAGCAACAAGCGCGGGCCTTGGTGTCCCTCCCTCGGTTTGGGGAAAATTTCCCCGGTATGGGAAGTTAAATTCACCGACTCTAATTGAACTGCAACTTTCTTTTTTGGCTCTCCTGCTTCGTCCTTACTCACAGGGGAAGTTCCAAAATTAATGATGCTAATTCCGCAATTTGACTGTTGAATTGATTGGTAGTAATCCGGGGTAATTTCCGACGCGGTGGCGATGAGAGCCCGGTTGATTCCGTTGTGACCTATTACTAGAATTGTGCCGTCTTGGTGGCGCGATAAAAGTTCTTGCCAAAAGTGTCGGGCGTTAGCAAAAATTGCCAATACGGGAAAGTGTTCGATTTCTCCGTCAGCAGATGGCAGTTTCATGGAAAATTTGTCTGGCTGTTTTTGCCACTGCTGATATGCTTCGGGGAATTTGTCGATCGCATCTTGGCGCAGCATTCCTTCCCACAGAGGCAAATCGATTTCCATCAAATTATCAGTTGGCTGGAGTTGTGGGGGATTTGTCAAGCGCGACAGGATGATTTCCGCTGTTTCTTTTGCTCGTTGCAGGGGACTGGTATAGGCGGCATCAAAGGCGATACTGCTGAGTGTGTCGCCTACTTGCAGGGCGGTGTTGCGGCCTGCTTCTGTCAAAATCGATTTATCCAGGCGGCCTTGGATGCGGCGTTCTTGATTGTAGGTACTTTTGCCGTGACGGACTAAGATAATGCGAGTCATTCGATTTTAGATTTTAGATTTTAGATTTTAGATTTAGCCTGCTACCCCGCTGCGGTTGCGCCGTGCGGATATTACCTCATACATCGCGGGTGTTTATGCCGCACTACTCGTGTAGGGTGCGCCATAAGCACCGTTGGGCTAAGGTGTGAACCTTATGTATACATGGCGGAGCGAGGATTTGTGGCGTAAGTCTTGTTGAGGCGAGTCAAAAAGATGAGCCAGTGAAATTTTACCAGTTGTCGGGATACTCTCGTCTGCAACGACCTATGATTAAAGACGGAAAAGATTTAGCCACGGATTCGCGCGGGACGGAAAAGCAGGAATGACACTGAAGCGGGTTATTTTAGGTATTTTAACGGCGATCGCGATCGCCATGGTCGGTTTATCTTTACTTGCTAGTTGGAATCAGCCGCAAATTCAAAGCCGGCTGGAACTCTACCAGACAAATTTGCTGCTGCACGCCTCGGAGTGGCAAGGAGAAAATAATCAGAGTGCTAATTTAAGTTCGGCGCGCAACAATATTGTCGGTGCAGATCCTTTAAATACGGCTTTGACACAATATAAAGAAGCGCGAGACTCGACTCGCAAAACTCTCGAAACAACTCAATCACAATTTAAAGTAATTGAGTCTGCTATCGCCTCCAAGTCGGCTGATAATACTCTGAATTTGGCTCAAAACAAGGCTTTGTCAGAGTCTATCGATCAACAGTTAGTGGTGCTAAACGAACTTGAGTTGCGCTTGGGAATTTTGCAGGCAAGCAGTGGCAAAACTGAGGCGGCTCTCCAAACTTGGACAAATTTAGTTGAGCGCTACAAAACTCAAATAGATTACGATTCTTCGGTGGTAACTGCTCAAGTTTTAACTGGAATTTGGAGCAATCCGGCTCAACTGCTGCCGGATGCCGAGCCGCGCATTCAAAAGTCTTTGGATGGCTGGTTTCGCTATCGCGCTCTAGCTCAACTTTACAAGCTGCAAGAACGTTCTAAAGAGCTGGCGGCGCTGCAAGCAGCAGAGCAAGTAATGGCTGAGCAAGCTGTAGAAAAGTTGGCAATTATAGTTGGCGTTCCGGCGATCGCACTTTGTATTGGCACGGTTTTGCTGGTTGGTTTGACCGTGCAGTGGTTGTTGCAGCGGAAGCAGTTAGATACAGCAGGTTCCGGCCCGGTGTTGGCGCGAAATGCGAGCTTGACTTGGGATGTGCCTTGGGACGGCGAGATTGTTTGGCAGGTGCTTGTGGTCGGCTTTTTCTTTGTCGGGCAAATCTTGATTCCCTATTTGTTGCTGCCTGTTTCTCTGGCTGTTTTAAAACTCAATCCAGCTACTTTTGACCCGCGCGAAAAGGCTTTTTATATCTTTGCTACTTATTTGTTGCTGTCGGGTGGGGGGCTTTCGGTACTGTATTTTTCGGTCAAGTCTTTTTTGCCTTTGCCGGAAAGTTGGTTTCGGATTAATTGGCGGGGAAGTTGGTTTTTGTGGGGATTTGGCGGCTATTTTGTGGCTTTGCCTTTGGTAGTTTTGGTGTCGCTGATCAATCAGCAATTTTGGCAGGGACAAGGTGGCAGTAATCCGATTTTACCGATCGTTCTTGAAGGTAGGGACAACGTGGCTTTGGTGGTGTTTTTCGGCACTGCTGCGATCGCCGCTCCGGTTTTTGAGGAAATCGTGTTTCGAGGCTTTCTGCTGCCTTCCCTGACTCGCTATTTGCCTGTTTGGGGGGCGATCGCAGCTTCTGCTTTCTTGTTTGCGGTGGCTCACTTGAGTGTCTCTGAGATTCTGCCTTTGGCGACTTTGGGTGCGGTTTTGGGGTTTGTGTATACGCGCTCGCGCAATCTCCTTGCTCCTATGCTTCTCCACAGTCTTTGGAACAGCGGTACTCTCCTGAGTCTGTTTCTTTTGGGCGGCGGCGCGAGTTAATTCGGGCGGTTGTTAATAATTGTGAATTAACCGAGTTTTTTTGACAGCGATCGTCAGGGCGATCGACTCTTGCCAAAAACAGCACTAGGGTGTTCGGTGCGCCCCTGATATGTAGTCCGGTAAAATAACCGGAATTTCATTAGGGGCGGCTTCACCCTAATCTGTAATATCAGCAACAGATCCAGATCGACGGGCCCCGGGTCGCTTATTTTAGCGGAAAAACTTGGTTTAACATGGAAGTAATATCTTGTCCGCTGATGATTGAGAGGCTGACCCGGGCGATCGCACCAAACGGAAGTTGACAATCCGGCTAATTTATAGCTAAATTTTAATTTAGGATGAGGCTTAAACCCAATGAGCAATTTGAACAGCCGCAAGTTAGAGGGAACGCCGAGTTGGATGCGTTTCGCACCCTACGCAGCCTTAGGTCTTTTAATATTTTCTTTCAATTCAGGCAGCGAACTCAATTATTTCTTGAGAGGCTACTTGGTGATTCTACAGGCTCAAGTCGGTATAGTTCTGCTGTATTTTGCGATGTCTAAGTTTCGCAAAAACCCAAATAAATGAGTAAAAATTAGTAAGATTACTTAGCTAGCTCGTTAAATGTCGAGAGTTAAAGGTCGAGCGCGAAAGTTAAAATAAAAAAAATGGGGAAAGTAAAAATGGTAAAAGATAAAAGCGTAGCAGTTGTGTTAGCTTTCTTTGTTGGAGGTTTCGGAGTTCACAAATTTTATTTGGGGAATAACTTAGCAGGGGTATTATACTTGCTATTTTCTTGGACATTAATTCCGTCAGTGATCGCATTTTTCGATTTTATCGGTCTGCTGCTGATGTCGGAACAAGCTTTTCAGGTACAGTACAATGGCGGAAGTTTGCCGTCTGGGTATGCCCTCAGAGCGGCAAAAGATGTTACTGGGGCGATCGGCGAATTGAAAAAACTTTACGATATGGGCGCAATTACCGCCGAAGAATATGAAGAAAAACGCCAAAAATTGCTGCGAGAATTGTAATTAAGAAGGAAGAAGGAAGAAAAAAGAAAAAAGAAGGAAGAAGGAAGAAGGAAGAAGGAAGAAGAAAGCCCACTCTTAAAAAAGTGGGAGTGACATAAGAAAGTGTGAGAACACAACTATTTAAGGATAAAATTAAAGTGTCTCAAGATTTATACTGGCTGCGTCAAACTCCAAACTGGGTGTGGTATTCTTTTATTCCCTACTTCGGCGGGTTGGCGATCGCCTATGCAGGCCAAAAGTCAAATATTCGTAGTTGGATGGGATGGGGTGTTGCAATTACTTTAGCAGCACTAGCGGTATCTTCTTCAACTAATTTGGGTACGATCGTGTGGATTGCTCAAATTGTTACTGCTTTTAGTTTGAAAAAGCGCTATCTGATCAAAACCGCACCCAGAGGCATACTGGTTCCTGCAACTGCGACGAATGCCGAAGAACTAGCAAACGTGCGCGGCAAAATAGATATTAACGAGTGTACCAAAGACGATATGGTCAGAATCTTGGGTTTGCCGATCGTCTACGCCAACGATATTGAATCTTTGCAAAACGAAGGCTACATTTTTACCCACGCCGAAGAGTTATCAGAAATAGCCGGAGTTCCCGAAAGCCACGTCAGACGAATCGCCCCGATGATTTGCTTCAGCTACAATTATCAAAAAGAATTGCAGTTTACTTGGAAACGGTTAAACATTCTTTCGCCGGAAGAGTTGATCGCCAGCGGTTTAGATCGGACTGTGGCGGAAAAAATAGTTAGAGAAAGGCAGAGAAAAGGCGCTTACAAATCCGTTGTCGAAGTCAAGCGGCGGACAGGACTGCCTTTTGATTCCTATCGCCATATTTGTTAATTTGCAGTTGTTAGTACGAACAAATTATGACAACAAAATTAGAAGTTGACCGAGAAGAAGTGTATGATACAGATTACCTCCGATGGGCGGTAGTTGGAAAGGCAGCATTGTCGAATATCGCAGACGCCTTCGCAAAACTTTGAAAGATTCCCCCAGTCTCAAACCCTATCTTGAAGAGGTGTTGGCTGAATGCTATGCGGATGGAGCAGAACAAGCAAGGGATGAAACTGGATTGCTTGTAGAGACGTTTCCGCAATTATCAAAAAACTGGGTTTAAAACCCCGTCCTTCTAGGACGACTTTTATGTAAATTTTTGTTGTACCACCTCTTACTTTGTGCCAGATGATGTAGCATAAGGTGGGAGGTAAAACAATGCTAGTCTTCGAGTTCAAAGCTTACGGAAAATCAAGCCAGTTCACGGCAGTAGACGAAGCAATTCGCACTGCCCAGTTTGTTCGCAATAGTTGTTTACGCTATTGGATCGACAACAAAAAAGTGAACAAGTACGATTTGAACAAATACTGTGCGGTATTGGCAGCATCGTTTCCGTTTGCTGATGAACTCAATTCGCAAGCTAGGCAAGCTAGCGCCGAACGTGCTTGGTCTGCTATCTCCCGATTCTACGACAACTGTAAAAAAGGAACTCCCGGCAAAAAAGGGTATCCAAAATTCCAAAAAGACTGTCGTTCTGTCGAGTATAAATCGACTGGCTGGAAACTTGCCGACGACAGGAAATCGATTAACTTTAGCGACAAAAAAGGAATTGGCAAGCTCAAGCTAAAAGGTACACGCGATCTGCACTTCTACCAAATCAACCAAATTAAACGGGTTCGATTAGTAAAACGTGCAGACGGTGTATACGTCCAATTCTGTATCGATGTCGATAGAAAGGAAAACACGGAACCCTCTGGCAATACCATCGGACTAGACGTTGGGTTAAAAGAATATTACACCGATTCAAACGGAGTTACGGTGGAAAATCCTAGATTCCTGAGAAAAGGTGAAAAAGTTCTCAAGCGTTGTCAGCGTCGCGTATCCAGAAAAACTAAAGGTTCCAAAAATAGAGGCAAAGCTAGACAGATTTTAGGTAAGCAGCATCTCAAAATAAGTAGACAACGCAAAGATCATGCAATAAAACTTGCACGGTGCGTAGTTCAGTCAAGCGACTTGATAGCCTACGAAGATTTGAGAATCAAGAATATGGTGCAAAATCATTGCTTAGCTAAGTCTATTAACGACGCATCTTGGTATCAGTTCCGCATCTGGCTTGAATATTTTGGAAAAGTATTTGAGCGGGTAACGGTTGCGGTAAATCCGCAATATACCAGCCAAGAATGCTCTAACTGCGGAGAAGTTGTTAAGAAAACGCTGTCCACAAGAACGCACGTCTGCAAGTGCGGGTGTACCTTGGAGAGAGATTTCAATGCAGCCAAAAACATCCTAAGTCGAGGATTGGGTACGGTAGGGCATACCGGAACCTTTGCACTTGATGCAAGTAACGCTTTGGGAGAATCAATCTCTACTTTGGCTGGAGAAATCCTGTCTCAGCAAATTGACTCGTAGATCAAAGAATCTCTGTGGCTTTAGCCCGGAGAGTGTCAACCTCTTGACATTTACACAAAAAAATGATATTTCAGTATATTGTGAAACTCCTACTTTTCCCTAGCATCAACTCCAAGCCAGGGTAAGTTTTCAAGAATCTACCTTAAATATCAGTGGTAAGCTATCTGAATTATTATTGAAATGCAAAACGACACAATAGTAGCAGTACCGCTAACATCAAATTATGTCTGACTCTCCTCCATCCCAAATCTCCCCAGAAGCTGCACCAGAAAGTGCTGCTACCGAAAACCGCAGTGCCAAAACTAGGCAACTGTTGGGCATGAAAGGGGCCGCTAGCGGGGAAACTTCTATCTGGAAGATTCGCTTGCAATTGATGAAACCGATTACCTGGATTCCCTTAATTTGGGGCGTGGTGTGCGGGGCTGCGTCTTCTGGAAACTATGTTTGGAACCTAGAGAATTTCTTGATCGCAGCAGCTTGTATGTTGATGTCAGGGCCGTTGCTGACCGGGTACACTCAAACTTTGAACGATTTTTACGATCGCGACATCGACGCCATTAACGAGCCCTACCGTCCAATTCCCTCCGGTATCATCTCGATTCCCCAAGTAGTAACGCAAATTTTGGTATTATTAGCCGCTGGGATTGGGGTGGCTTATGCTCTAGACTTGTGGGCGGGTCATGAATTCCCGATAATGACTGTTTTGACTCTCGGCGGCGCGTTTCTAGCTTATATCTACTCTGCGCCCCCGCTGAAACTCAAGCAGAATGGCTGGTTGGGAAATTATGCCCTGGGTGCTAGTTACATTGCCCTGCCTTGGTGGGCTGGTCAAGCTTTGTTTGGTACACTAGATCCCACAATTATGATTTTGACCCTGTTTTACAGTTTGGCAGGGCTGGGAATTGCGATCGTCAATGATTTCAAAAGTGTCGAAGGCGATCGGCAATTAGGGTTAAAATCTTTGCCAGTGATGTTTGGCATCAGCACAGCAGCTTGGATTTGCGTGTTAATGATCGACATCTTTCAAGCTGGGATTGCAGGCTACCTGATCAGCATCCACCAAAACCTTTACGCTGTCATTCTGCTGCTGCTGATAATTCCCCAAATTACTTTTCAGGATATGTACTTTTTGCGTAATCCCCTGGAAAATGATGTTAAATATCAGGCAAGTGCTCAGCCTTTCCTGGTTTTGGGTATGCTGGTAGCAGCCTTGGCACTGGGTCATGCGAGTTAAGCAGAGTTTTGAGGTTTGAGTTAAAAAATTTTGAATTCAAAAAATCTAATTCACTTCTCAAGAAAATACCAATCTCTGCAGCGTTAAGAAAAGTTTTGAATTTTGAGTTGTGAATTAAAAACTTTTTAATTCAAAAAATCTAATTCAAGGCAGCGTGTTATTCAAGAAAAAATGTCGAATTAAAAATTAAGAATTTAAAAAGGCTAGCTTTTTTAATTTTTAATTTTTAATCGGACTTGATGAGGTTTGAAGGTCTGAACGTGGCAGAATTTTTCTCAAATATCAAAGATACATTGAGCAAAGTCACTAACGCAATAAGCGGTAATTCCGATCGAGAACCGCCGAAGGCTGCGAAGGGTAATAAGCTCAACTCGCCGGAATCGGAGGCGGAATTTTCTACACGGACAAGGGATGAGCGAGCGGAGTATGTGGTATCAGAAGATGCTGCACCTCTAGAAGAGTCAGAATATTTAGACTCAGAATATTTGGAGTCAGAATATTCTGACTCAGAATATTTAGAGCCAGAATACGCTCGATATCCAATAGTCAAGCGCGATTGGGAAGGGTTGAAGCGCTTAATCGCTTGGTTGGAAATTGAACCTCAAGTTACTAGCTTGCAAACCAAGGGAAAAGAATTGCTGCGGCCGGGATTAAGTTTGGGGGGAACTAAATCACCCCAAAAATCCGATCGTAGCAAATTGCCGGAAAAGAGGGCCTCGCAGAACACCGAACTGCAGAGACATACGGAACTACAGGAAATTAGCGCACCCCAGGAAATTAGCGCACCCCAGGAAATTAGCACACCGCAGGAAAATAGGGCACCGCAGGAAAATACTAAAAAACGGATCTCCCGCCGCCCTAGATTTTGGATAAGTTTAGGTGTTGTCAGTATAGGCGGGGGCGCTTTAATCTACGGTTTATGGATTTTGTACGCCTTAGACAAAGGTTTGCCGGATGTTAACGATTTGTCAGCCTTTAACCGCGACGGAACGCTGACAATTAAGGCAGCAGATAATACGATTTTGTTGCAGTCGGGGCCTGCAACTAGAGATAAACTGAAACTTAAAGAAATTCCCGAACAGTTGGTTAAAGCTTTTATTGCCATAGAAGACCGCCGTTTTTACAAACATCGCGGGGTGGATTATCAAGGTATTGTGCGCTCCATTGTTTCTAATTTGATAGAAAGAGATGTAGTGCAGGGTGGCAGTACAATTACGCAACAATTGGCTCGCGTTGTTTTTCTTAATCAGGAAAGAAGTATTAGGCGGAAAGTCCGGGAAGCTCTTTTAGCTCAGAAAATAGAGCGAGAGTTGAGTAAAGACCAAGTTTTAGAACGGTATTTAAATCTGGTTTATTTGGGTTCGGATGCTTACGGGGTGGCAGATGCGGCTTGGGTTTTCTTTAGCAAAACAGTCGATAAATTAACTTTGGCAGAGATGGCAACTTTGGCGGGTTTGCCGCCTGCACCGAGCGAATATTCGCCTTTGGTTAATCCGGATATTGCTAAGAAACGCCGCAATCTTGTGCTGCAACAAATGCAGGAAGCGAAGGTAATTACAGAGGCTGAGGCGAAGCAGGCGATGGCGCAACCTATTGCGGTTAAACCAAGTGCGCCGAAGCGATTTAAAGTAGTCGCGCCTTATTTTGCTAGTTACATTCGGAAGGAATTGCCGCGCTATGTTTCTCAGGATGCTTTGGAAGCTGGCGGTTTGACTGTTGAGACGACGGTGGATTTGAAGTGGCAGAAAATAGCGGAACAGGTTGTTAAAAATGCGATCGAAGTTGATGGCAGCCGTCAGGGTTTTGAACAGGCCGCTTTAGTTTCTATGGACACTAAGACTGGGGAAGTTAAAGCCCTGGTAGGAGGTGGAAATTTTAAGGAAAGTCAATTTAATCGCGCTACGCAGGCTTTGCGGCAGCCAGGATCGACGTTTAAAGGGTTGGTTTATGCCGCGGCGATGGCGGCTGGTTTTTCTCCCTATGACGGTTACGAAGACGAACCAATTATTATCGACGGCTATCAACCGAATAATTATGGCAAAAAATTTAGCGGTTGGCGATCGATGTCTGATGCTTTGACGCGTTCGGTGAATGTCGTAGCTGTGAAGGTGTTGATGGATGTGGGCTTTGAACCGGCGATCAAATTAGCCCACGATATGGGAATTAAGTCGAAATTGAGTCCGATTTATTCGCTGGCTTTGGGTTCTTCGGAGGTGAATTTGCTGGAGTTAACCAATGCTTACGGTACTTTAGCCTCGCAAGGGAATTTTATTGAAGCCCACGGAATTAAGCGGGTGATTAATCAGCGGGGAGATGTGATTTATCAGGCTAATTTTAAACCGAAGCGGGTTTTGGATAAGGATAGTGCTGCGATTACTACTTGGATGTTGGAGGGCGTTGTGCAAGACGGTACGGGGGGGCCTGCTGCTTTAAACGATCGCGCTGTAGCAGGCAAAACTGGTACTTCGGAAAACGTGCGGGATTTGTGGTTTATTGGTTACATTCCGCAGGTGGTGACTGGCGTTTGGTTGGGGAATGATGACAATTATCCCACCTGGGGAACTAGCGGTACGGCGGCTTACAATTGGCGTGATTTTATGAGTCAAGCTGTTAAGGGAATGCCGGTAGAGAAGTTTCCGAAGTTGCCGGAGTTGGAGGGCCGCAAAGGCAGTATTAAGCCCAAACCGGTGGAGCCTAAGAGGATTATTCGGGGGATGATTGTGAATGAGGATGGTGCGATCGTGCCTTACAATCCTAATCCTGAACCGAAGTATTACCCACCGCAAGAGCCTGCTTATCAAGAGCCTGCTTATCAAGAACCTGCTTATCAAGAACCTGCTTATCAAGAGCCTGCTTATGAAGAACCTGCTTATCAAGAACCGGGATATTAAGCTATCGGTTTGGAGTAAGGAGTTTACTGATTTTTCAAGTGCTTTAGCCTCACCATAAAAAAGCCGTCCATGTGATGTCTGTGGGGCCAAACTTTCACCCATCCTTCGGGTGATGGCTGTACGGGTAAATCAATTGTTGGCAGTTCTATTTGCCAGTGAGGATTGCTGTCTAAGAACGATCGAATAACTGTTTCATTTTCCAAGGGATGAATTGTGCAAGTTGCATAAACTAATACGCCGCCGGGC
The DNA here is from genome assembly GCF_036705345.1 of Microcoleus sp. B3-D2. NCBI lineage: Bacteria > Bacillati > Cyanobacteriota > Cyanophyceae > Oscillatoriales > Microcoleaceae > Microcoleus > Microcoleus sp. B3-D2. Next base: position 34,763 of record NZ_JAUBUG010000035.1, on the reverse strand, counting down.
TTGACAAATGTCGCTGCATTTGCTAACAATTCCGATTGCAGTTGAGATTGTTGTTGAATGTTTTCGGACGTGTGATGCCAGCGGGCGTCGGCGCGGCGGTGGAGGGTTCCGAGGCCAGAACAAGGTGCGTCTAGTAAAACTCTGTCTGCAAGGTTAACAAACTCTGGGAAATGGCGGCTGTCTCCGGTATGAATTTTAATGGATTTCATCTGGAGTCTGTCTGCATTTTCTTTAAGTTTTTTGAGTCTGCTGGCGGTTTTGTCGCAGGCATAAATTGTGCCTTCATCCTGCATTAATTCGGCGCTGTGGGTGGTTTTTCCCCCCGGCGCGGCGCAGGCGTCGATGATAGTTTCCCCTGGCTGAGGCCCTAGTAAATGGGTGACTAATTGAGCGCTGCTGTCTTGGATTGTCCACCAACCTTCGCTATATCCGGGGAGGTTTTGAATTGCGCCGATGCTGCCATTTAGTCTTAAAGCTTGGGGCAAGTTGGGGATTCTGCTAGTTGAGATATTGTGGGTTTTGAAGGCAGTTTCGATTTGGGCGATCGAGCTTTTTAAAGGATTGATTCTCAGGTCAATCGTGGGGGATTGGTTGAACCATTCACAGAGTTGTTCGGTTTCGGTTTCGCCTATTTGTTCGATCCACAATTTTACCAGCCATTCGGGGAAGCTGTGCAGAATTCCTAGGCGCTCGACGGTTGATTTATAATTCGTAACTGTTAATGGGTTTAAGTTGTTATCTGTTAAACGGATGTATTGGCGCAACAAACCGTTGACAAAACTGCTGAGTCCTGAAAATCCGTTTTCTTTTGCTAGTTGAACGGTGGTGTTGACGGCGGCGGAGGGGGGAATCTGGTTGAGATATTCGAGTTGATATAAGCCTAAATGTAGGATGGTGCGGAGTTCTGGCGGTTGTTGGGAGGATTTCTTTGTTGCTAGTTTGTCGATGATGAAGTCGATCGATCGCATTCTCCTGACGCTACCGTAAACTAATTCTGTGACTAAACGCCGATCGAGGTCGTTGAGTTGAGAATTGCCGAAAGCGCGATCGAGTGCGGCATCTGCGAATGCACCGCGGCGGTGGACTTCGCGGAGTGCGAGAAAGGCTATTTGGCGGGGATTTTGCATGGCGGCTTGCTAATAGGTCAAGTTATTATAGGTTGTTTGAGGATTGAAAATAAAAAATAGAAATCACGGCGATTGAAATCGCATCTATACAAACAAAGATAAGACGGCGATTGAAATCGCGCCTATACAAACGATATCCGCCTCTGCGGACGGAAGAAAATAACCCGGTTTTAACCGCCCGGTCTTTTTTGTTCAAATTTCGTCGGGATTGATGCCCATTTCTCGCAATTTCTCGGATAGGCGATCGGCTTTTTGCTGTGCTAACTCTTTATCTTGCCGTTCTTGTTCCATTTGTTGCTGTGTTATTTCCATTTGTCGCTGTGCTGATTCTTGTTGTCTTGACAACTCCACATAAGACAAAAACTTCTGTCCATCAGGCCGATAAATTTCCAAGTCTCCCGATTCAGTTTGAAAACGGATCTGCAAACGCGGACTCACCCAACCATCCATTAATTCAATATAGTTGAGTTTTCCATCAGAACGCAGCCAACCAATTAATTCATTATCCTCTGGACTGTAGACATAATATTCTTCGACTCCATAATCCTGGTAGAAATTAAACAGCTTAAACAGTGCTCCGATTCGATTTCCCGGCGAGAGGATTTCAAAGACAACTTGCGGGGCGATATTATCTTCAAGCCACTGTTGGTAGGAACCTCTGTAACCTTTCGGTCTGCCAAACACTACCATCGTATCAGGTGCTTGGCGAGTTTTGTTATCGCCTTCCACGGGATACCACAGCAAATCACCGGCTACAAAGACATTTTCGTTGTCTTTGTATAAGGCATCTATTCCGCCTTGAATGGTGACAATTAGTTCAAACTGTTTGGTATTGTCAGACATGGGTTTTCCGTCGCTGTCTGGGTAGATGATTTCTGCTGAGGTTTTAGTCGGAATTGTTGCGGTCATGGGGATGACTCCATTGCTAGTAGCATCAATTTCTATTTTAGATCTATTTTATAGGACTTACGCAGGGGGCCCAGAAACCGGGTTTTTTTACGAAAATACTTCGTTTGTACTCGAAGATTAGGTAAAAAACCCGGTTTCTTTGTCGGAGTGCGTAAGTCCTGTTTTACTTATTCGGGTTTTGTTGACACCAATGGTTCTAATAAATTGCGTGCTTCTATGGCAAGTTCTAGCAAAACTCGTCTGTCGCCCTTGGTTTCCTTATAGCGGACAGCCGCATCCAGCAGGCGGATGGGAATTTTGAATTGTTCTTCGTAGTTGCTGGTTAGTTCTCGCCACAATTCTAACCAAGTGCGTGCGGTTTTGTCGCTGACCATTTCTGACATTAGGGCGGGGATGCTTCGCACAATTCCTTGTCCTAAGATGGAGGAATATTTGTAATTTTCGTAAACTGCAATCAGGCTGGCGATGCGATTTTTCCATATCGCTGCATCGTGCGTGCTGGCGAATAGGTTGCTGATAATTAAATTGGTATCCTCTGCATCAGCTTCATTGTCGGGTTCGAGGCGTTGGAATGCGTCGTCTAAGGCGGGGATACCTTCATCCCAGCGATTTAATCCGAGAATGGCAATGGCTCGATCAAAGAAGACAAATGAATATTGATCTCCAAGTTCGATCGCCGGATCAAAGGATACTAAAACTTCCTCGTAGCGTTTGAGGTTCTTGAGTACAATGGCTCGTAAAACCCAAACATCTCGATCATTTTCGCCAAGTTCGATCGCCCGATCAAAGGATACTAAAGCTTCATCGTAGCGTTTGAGGCTGTTGAGTAAAATGCCTCTTACAGCCCAAGCCCACTGATAATTGTCGTCAAGCTCGATCGCCCGATCAAAGGATACTAAGGCTTCTTCATAGCGTTTGAGGTTGTAGAGCACAACGCCTCGTAAAGCCCAAGCCTGGGGATAACTGGCATCAAGTTCGATCGCCCGATCAAAGGATACTAAGGCTTCTTCATAGCGTTTGAGGTAGTAGAGCACACCGCCTCGTAAAGCCCAAGCCGACTGATAATTGGCATCAAGTTCGATCGCCCTATCAAAGGATACTAAGGCTTCATCATAGCGTGTGAGGTTGTTGAGTACAGTGCCTCGATTACCCCAAGCCCGGGGATAACTGGCATCAAGTTCGATCACCTTATCTAAGGATACTAAGGCTTCATCATAGCGTTCGAGGTTGTAGAGTGCATCGCCTCGTAGATGCCAAGCGATTTTATAATTGGAATCTATTTCAATAGCTTTATCTAAACATTTCAAAGCTTCATCGTACCATTCCCGCCTATTTAAGCAGTATCCCTTTACCGACCAATCCTTTGCCTCGCCGCGACTTGTTACCAATTTTTCCGCATATTCTAAAGCCGAAACATCATCTTTATTTTTGATACAATATTTAATTTCATCAAAATAAGCCTTCAGACGCGGGTCTTCCTCATTTCTCTCAATAGCCTCAAGCGCCCGCGTATAATATTCTCGTTCCATCACAGCATCAGGTGGAATCGGTTTCAAACCTTGCCGATACATAAAATGACATTCTTTCTCCGCCAAATCAACATCCGCCATCCTCAATCCCAATCGCTGCTGCAATTCTTTCCGCGTATACCAAACCCGAATAAAATCCACAATTAATCGAATTGGTTGATTTCGCTGCTTCTTTACCTCCAGACAAAAACGCATCAATGGTTCCCGCAATTCATACCACGATTCCCGTCCTATCTCCTCAGTTTTGACATAACCCTTATCTCGCAAATCTTTAAGTTGGCTAGATACAGTTCGCTGCTCAATAAAACAGCGTTTAGCAATTTCTTTGACTGGTGCAGCACCACCTCGATCGCACAAAAAGTCAACAATCTTTCGCTGCTGATTTGAAAGATATTTCATCCTATCCTGATAGTAGGGCGTGAGGCTGTCCAGCATTTCCATGAACGGTTCTACCAATTTATCGAGCGATTCAGGAGTCATCAGAAAAGCCGAAAAAACAATATAGACGCGAGGACTGCCACCAGAAAGGTAATGCACAACTTTAATGCGATCCCGCCCTGTTGGACTTTGAATAAAAGATGCTAAATCACTATTCCCTTCTAACTGGGCAATATGATTTAATAAAGCTACAGCCTCATCGAGCTTAAACTCATCTAATTCAAGTAAATCAAAAAAATCATAAAAAGGATTATTAGAGTGCTTGACTCCATCAAACAAACTTTGTGATGTGGCCAAAATTGTCAAAAATGAATAATTTTGAATATACGCCCTCAACTGCTTCTGCCCGAAATCCCCCAAGCCGCTAAACACGTCCTCTAAATTTTCGACAATCAACAACAGCACCCGCTTGCCAACAAAGTCTCTCAGCAATTCTGCGGCCTTAAATTCAGCTTGCTCGGGCGACAAATCATAAAGCTTTTCAACATCATCATGTAACTCAGCTTCATATTCTGGCTTATATTCTTTAGCAAGTGCCCGGAATATTCCCCGCAATAAATCCAAAAAAGACGCAATCCCCCATTCCTCTTCCTGCAGCCATACAATTAGCAATTTATCCCGCAAATCTTCCATCTTAACAACGCGATGATAAATCAGGGAAACCAAGTGCGTTTTGCCAATGCCGCGCGGTCCAATTAGTAGTTGAAAATGCTTGTTATCTGTTAGCGCGCTCACCCGAATTAGCTCTACTAAATGTTCTGCCAGTGCGTGACGCTGTACTAAGATAGCTTCCAGGGTTTCTGGTGACATCAAGCTAGGAGTAAATCGAGAGATAAATGTATTTTTCATAATATCTATTGGGTTTAACTGGTTCCCCGGCTGTGCCTGGGAACCGATATCTAGAGGCTCTGCCTCGTCGGTTGCGGAGGAAAACAGGAGGCAGAGCCTCCGGATCAGCGTCCCCAGGCAGAGCAGGGAAGGAGAAAATGCTTGTTAGACAAGGCTTTTAGAATTTATACGTCTAATTTACCATAGGTTTTAAAAATATACGTTCTTTTTGTTGTATATTTTTTGAAGCAGTGTTAGACTGCCTTTAACAAGCAAACAAGCGCCCCTAGGTGGTACTAGAGACGCTCTCAATTGCTTATCAGTTTTCGGGAGCCACTGGGTGCAACCAGTAGGACTCTCATGTTGTTTATGGTCTATATAGACCGAGGATTTCTCATGACTAATTATAACAGCGAACAGCTCAATCTGTTCACCCAGCCGATCGCAGTTTCGGTGGAAATGGGCTGCACAGTTGAACGTGCCGCCGAATTAGTACAACGCTCAAAAAGCTCAATCTACGATCGGCTAAGGAAAAATAAACCGTATCTGCGGCAGGTTCCCACAGGTACGTGGCAAATTTACTCTACAGGCCAAAAAGATGGCTCAATTCTTGTGAATGTTGCCTTCATTTATTCTCCAAAAGATAAGAATTGGAGACTTGCTTGAACTCAAACCTCAAGGCTGCGTTAGTTTAAGTTTAACGCAGCCTTCAGCCTCGTCGGTTGCGGAGAAAAACACGAGGCAGAGCCTCCCAATCTACGTCCCCAGGCTGAGCTGGAGAACAAGATAAAATCTGAAAAATATTCCTTAAGACTTGTTACAATACACAAAACTTCATACTTTCCCCAACACTGGATGACCTTTTTCAACGCCTCCGAACCCCTAATCCGCTGCAAACAGGAACATCTCGACGTACAAGACCGCGCAGGCCTGTTGCAACTCCGCTGGCAAATTGGAAATATTACTCTTTTCTCAGGATTTTATACTCGCATCGACCAAACTTTTCTGCTTTGGGGTTTGGTGACGGCTGGGATTTTTTTTACGGCTCAGTTTTTTCCTATCAGTTGGAGCTTTCAGGCGATTCTCTGGTCAAGTTTGACTTTAGTTTGCACTGCGGCAATGGCCGTTTTGACTTTGTTTTGGGTAAGAGTCGAGCGAGTTAGCTGGATTCTTTACTCTTGGGCGATTTTGATGATAACTGGTTTGGTTCTGACGGATTGCAGTATTTTTGCCGGTTGGGGAAGTTTGTTGCTGCACCTTTGCGATTTGTGGTTGGGGTTGAGCGCGATCGGCTATTTGTTGACGGGACTCGGTTTGCGATCGCGCACTTTTCTCCTGATTGGACTAACTCATTTATTTAGCATCCCTCTATTAACTTTTGTTGCACCTTGGCAATATCTAACCACAGGAATAATTATGACTGGCTGTTTGTTGTTATTGTCCGAATTGCAGTGGGATATGCGATCGCCGATCGACAATACTTTGCTAAGCGCAGAACAGAAAGAATTTAACAGAATTCAACAGCAACTGCGACAGAGTGGCGCGATTGTATCCGAATAAATCGCAAATGTAAAGAATTCTGTACAATAGCTAACACTTTCCATAAATCGTAGACAATAGAAAGATACAGCATCAATAAAAAACAAACTTTAACCAGAACAGGAGTTTTGCTATTTGACCTGTGAATCGCCAACCTAAGGAGAACGGTGTCCGGGAGGCGACTGGCGAACAAATGCTGTACTTGCGACGATAAAAGTTAATTCGGGTTGACAGTAGTTGTGGAAATCAAAAAGTGGTGCAGGGTTTTTACCGTTTCCCCTGCTTTGCAGTCTTCTCGGAGAGGCTAAACCCTCTACCAGAACAGCCTGAGGAGATTGGCACAAAATTCGACAGTTTGTCAGGCGGATTTTTGAGTCAGCGTGTTTAATAAAATTGGGAAAATGCTCGCTTAGAGCTTTGCAGGACTTACTATTAAACAAGTCCTGCTTTATGATGGAAAATTTAAATTATTTTTTACTCTGACGTGCCTTTTCGCAATATCTCCCTTACTTCCATTAAAATCTGTCCCAACATATTTTTGCCGCTGCCATCTTTACCGCAACCCCAATAGTAATCAAGAGGGGAATTTTCGACTATTTCCTCATCGCCAGTAGCTAGTAAAATTTCTCTAATTTCGGCATGAGTTTCAAATTTGCGGAGTACGGCTTTTCTCATGATATCATCTTTGACTTGTTCCCAATCTTTGCGGAGGGGACAAGAGCGATCGCGCCCCATTTTTGCGGCATCTTTCGGCGTTTTTGCTTGGCGAATTTGGTCGCCATGAGCCGTTTTGGGAAACTTTTGTGCTTGAAAATAATGTTCGGTAGTTGCCCAATATTCTCCGTCTAACTCAAAGCCATGACTGGAAAAACTAGAAAAACAGCCGTATTCGCTGCCAGTGGTGTAGAAGTAGATAGGCATAAAGTCTGCGATTTCAATTTCGTTAAGAATGTTGGTTGCTCGTCAGTTTTACCTCTCTGGATTATTCACTATCTTCAACCGCAAATCAATAGTTTCAAGATGGGAACCGATGTAAGACAGCAGGGCATAGATAAATACGATCACCCCTACCATTTCCAAAATTTCTTCAACAGAAGCCATCAAACCGTAGATCAAATTTCGCTGACCTACCGCATCTGCATAATAGCCACAAACCATTTCCATGCCAAGTGCTCCACCGACATATATACTGCCTGCCAGTAAAAATAAATCCCTTGTTTTCCGGGGTAGGTGCCGGAGAAACTTGAGATAAGCCAGCCCAGTAACCACAACAAAAATCGCCCCCGGAATTACCCAAATGAAGTAAAAAAGTCCCCCTAAATCCAGTGCCTTTCGCAAGTCGTTAATAATTAATATTTCGTGCAAACTCAAGATTTCATCTAACGAAAAAAATACAAAGATGAACCCCAGCGCTTTCCAGTGTCCAAAATAGCGATCGCCCTGCTTCTTCTTAGCACTAGCAATAATACCTAGCAAAATCGCGCAAAACAGCAAAGTAAATGACGAGTACCACGAAGGATAATTTATTTCTCTGTCTAAGTTAAACAAACTAATCCAGCGTTGTTGATAGTTAAAACCGTAGCGGAGAACTTGTACGATGCAACCAGCAATAGCAAAGAAGAGCACCCAAATGCTGAGAGAGAAAGCAACTCTCTTCGGCGAAACAGAAATCAGGAATTTCATCAATTTTTTGATAAACTAGAACAAGCAAAATCAAACTATAAAGTAAAAATTTACAAATCGCAAGAGCGGTGCAATCCGCCACCTCGGGTTTTTCTCTACAAAAAATCACCAATCACTGACAATGCACGTTCAAATTGAAACTTTCACTGTCCGCAAGCGGTTTGCCCTTACCATCAGCCGCGGTACAACAGCCCAAAGTACCAATTTATGGGTAAAATTAGCACACGAAGGCATCGAAGGCTGGGGAGAAGCATCGCCCTTTTCCACAGGTTCTCGGCCCCAAACTACCGAAATTCTGCTAGCCGCATTGCAGGAAGTTGCACCGCTGCTAGAAAAGTTTACTCCGTTCGATCGCCAAAAAATCGAACAAGTATTAACAGAGGTCAACTTACCCTCAGCCGCCCGCGCCGGCATCGACATGGCAATGCACGACTGGCTGGGCAAAAAAGCAGGCTTGCCACTGTGGAAAATGTGGGGATTAGATAGATCGCGCATCGTCCCTACCTCGGTCACAATCGGCATTAATTCGCCCTCTGGTGCAAGAGAAAGAGTGCGCGATTGGTTTGGCAAAGATCTAGCAGGTATCAAATACCGCGCCGTCAAGGTCAAATTAGGAAATCCCGCAGGAATCGAAGCCGACAAAGCTATGTTAATAGCAGTGCTTGACGAAGCACCAGCTAACCTTAAAATTAGTGTTGATGCTAACGGCGGTTGGAGTTTAAAAGATGCTGCCGAGATGTGTCACTGGCTAGAAAAATATAAGATAAATTATGTCGAACAGCCGCTTTCACCCGTCGCCGATATGGAGGAATTCTCAGAACTGTACCGTCAATCGCCGCTGCCAATTTTTGCTGATGAAAGTTGCTTTAATAGTTCCGATATACCCAAGTTAGCGCACTGCGTCCACGGCATCAATATCAAAATGATGAAGTCAGGCGGATTGACCGAAGCAATGCGGATGATTCACACAGCAAAAGCCTGCAACTTGCAAGTAATGTTCGGCTGCTATTCAGATAGCGCGATCGCAAATACAGCAGCAGCACAACTTTCACCGCTAGCTGACTATTTGGATTTGGACAGTCACTTAAATTTATTAGACGATCCTTTCACCGGTGCGATCGTCGAAAATGGGTGTTTGCTGCCAAACGAGCGATCGGGATTGGGAGTGCGGCGAGTTGAGATTGGAGAATAGAAGTAAGTAGGTTGGCGCAAATAAACTTTACCATGTAACAGAATATCAAGCTATCATAACCTTTGCAATTGTTTTCCTTCGGCTCGCGAAAGCTACAGATTCACTCACTGCCTCCCGGGCTGATGTATTTTCAAGTTTCATTTACTTACAATAAACCAATGACTAAAAACTATCCCATCAAAAATGGCAAAGTTGCTATATTGTTCCACGAGGGTATTCTCGGCCGTTCCGGCAAAACAGGCTTAGCATTTTTGCGCTACAGCGAAGCACAAATTGTAGCAGTAATAGACCGCCAATGTGCCGGACAATCTTTACCTGAATTAACTGGCATTCCTCAACAGGTACCGATAGTTGCTTCCGTTGCAGAAGCCTTGCAATTGGGGCCGGATATTCTGCTAATTGGTATCGCTCCTTCCGGCGGTGTTTTGCCTGCGGAATGGCTGCCAGAAATTAATCAAGCGGTAGCAGCAGGTTTGTCAGTTGTCAACGGTTTGCACGCGAAACTTGCACCTTTGATAACAGTTCCTTTAACCGAAACTCAATGGATTTGGGACGTGCGCCAGGAACCGAAATCTGTGGGTGCGATCGCCTCTGCTGCTTCTGCTAAATTAAGTTGTCGCCGCGTATTAACCGTCGGCACAGATATGAGCGTCGGCAAAATGTCAACCAGTTTAGAACTCAACCGCATTTGCTTGCAGCGGGGTTTGCGTTCCAAATTTTTGGCAACCGGACAAACGGGTTTAATGATCGGAAATGAAGGCATTCCTTTGGATGCAGTGCGAGTTGATTTCGCCGCTGGTGCTGTCGAACAAATGGTGATTAAATTGGGTTCTGAATGCGATATTCTGCACGTAGAAGGGCAAGGTTCGTTATTGCATCCGGGTTCGACGGCGACTCTGCCGCTGTTGCGGGGTTCGCAGCCAACTCACTTAATTTTAGCCCACCGAGCCGGACAAACTAGCATTCGCAATCACCCGCACGTATCGATTCCTAAGTTATCAAAAGTGGTCGAACTGTACGAATTGGTAGCCGCAGCGGCGGGTGCTTTTTCAGGGGGGAAAGTGAGCGCGATCGCCCTCAACACTCATCACTTAAATGAGGCAGATGCGCTGTTAGCAATAGCTGAAGTTCAAGCAGAAACGGGATTGCCTTGTACCGATGCGGTAAGGTTTGGTGCGGAGGTGTTGTGGGAGGCGATCGACAGTTAATCTTACAATTTTATTGGCTTGGTGAATGAGATTTTTTTGATTGACCGCAGAGGACGCAGAGAAAGAGAAGGTAAGAGAGAGAGAATAGAAAGTTTTAATTTTTTTTTGGAAGCGTTAGATGCGAGTACGGCGTATGCACTCCACCGCTAAAAAAACTCAGTTTCTAGGCATGGGAGTGCGTAATTCTTGTTTAAAAAACCGGGTTTTTGCATCCATGACTGGGTATAATAAATAGTCACGAATCGCTGGTTTAGTTTAAAAGTACAATACAAATGAGTGATAATTCTTGTTCATTACCGTCTGAATGCGCCATCCGCCCAGCCTCAGCTCAAGATATCAAATCAATTAGAAAGTTAGTTTGGAGCGCCCGACTCGATCCAACTCAGTTGCGCTGGGAGCAATTCTGGGTCATCGAATGCGGTGGGGAATTGGCAGCTTGCGGGCAGTTGCGGAACTTTGCGGGCGCGCAAGAATTAGGCAGTTTGGTGGTGGCGAAAGATTGGCGCGATCGAGGTTTGGGAAGCTACCTCACAAAATTTTTAATTCAACAAGCTACAGAACCGCTATATTTAGAATGTTTGGGAAAGCGGCTCGCATCATTTTATACCCGCTTTGGCTTCGTAGAAGTTTCCCTACAAGAATTGCCGCAGTCGCTTAAATTCAAGTTCGGTTTGTCTCAATTAGCTAAAACTTTATTCAAAGTTCCTGTAACAATTATGCAGTATCAAGCAGGTTGTCTATAATTATGACTTTTATGAATTTAAGATTCTGAATTTATGAATGGATTTTAAGTTCGACCTGTTCAATAATTGAATAACAGGGTGCGATCGAGCTGCCTCGATCAAAAACTCCTACGGCCTGCTGATATCTGCGTCAATCTCGATCGCCTATTTTCTATGCCTAAATAGGTAGGTACAAATCAATATCGCATGGGGAGGGTGGGTGAGTTGCCAGGTTTACTTGCTTATATCATAGATCCGCTTACGGGCCCCTAATGGCGCACAGGGTGTCAGAAACCGGGTTTTTAGGGGTTTGGTGCGTAAGTTACGGACTAGATATTTATGGATATTCCGGATTGGGCGATCGAGACTGCGTAAGTTCATAATTTACCGTTCGCGGTAGTCCAATTTGCTAAATTGGCACAGCTACAAGCCAGATGTCTCCGCTGAAACCATTGAAAAATCGTTAGTTGCTGCTTCATAACTGTCCTGTGCCAGTACCAGACTCGGAAAGTGGACTGGCGATCGCACCAAAGATATTCGACTCCTGGCAAATTAGTAAATGTAAAGCAAGTGAGTCACAACCCAATCAAAAAATTCAACCCAAAAATTTAACCCAAAAATAAAACATTTTCACAGCAGCAGTAATGCGGAATCAGTCAATCTCTAATGTAGCTAACAACATCTACCCTTGAGGCCAATCCCACCCACTGCTCAACCATGAAATCCTTAATTCAATACCTCGGAATTACTGGATTTATACTCCCCCCAACCGCTTCTCAAATCCCCTCAACATTTCAAAAATTCTTCGCCTTTTATCCTGATAAAACCACGGAAGGCAAGAACAATGAAATATCAAGGCAATCAATCAATCTCAACCGAGGAAATGCAGCCTCTCAAATAGCATAAACAGACAATTACACATCCATATATTTGAAAACAACAGGAGTAAATATCATGTTCAACGTAGTAAAAGCTTTCGGCTCGATTTTCTCTACCCAAGGATACAGCGGAGCTAACAATATGCTCATCAAAAATTACGTCAACACCAATTTTAACTACTTCAACGAAGAAGCAGTCGTTGATGAATCGATTTACCCGAATCAAACAGGTCGCGTCCGCTTTCAAGGTAGCTGGTGGCCCGCACGGTGCGATCGCCAAATCACCCTCACACCTGGAGACACGGTTTATGTCATCGGCGTTGACAACATCACTTTGTTAGTTTCCCTCGCACCCGCCGACTAAATCAGAGCATGAACAACCTGGTAATCAATTTCAACCAGGAAATGCTACTTTTCAAAGCACAAAATAGGCGATTAAACTTCGATATATTTTAACACAAAAGGAGTCAACAAAATGTTTAACGTAGTAAAAGCTTTCGGTTCTATTTTTTCTACTCACACCTACAGCACAGAAAACAATCTCTTAATGGATAACTACATCAACACCAATTTTCACTACTTCAACGAAGAAGCAGTCGTTGATGAATCGATTTACCCGAATCAAACAGGTCGCGTCCGCTTCCAAGGTAGCTGGTGGCCCGCACGCTGCGATGGCCAAATCACCCTAACACCTGGAGACACGGTTTATGTCATCGGCGTTGACAACATCACTCTGTTAGTTTCCCTGGCTCCCGCAAACTAAACTAGAACTCGATCTAAACCTTTTCACGGTCAGAACCCCGACTTCTTCAAGAAGTCGGGGTTCTGACTATTATGTTTTTTAGTGGCAATTTGGCGATCGCTTCCACTCAACACCTGACGCAAGACAGCAATATCTGCCTCTGTTTATTTGCCAGTAGAAATATGGCCGATCGCGCTACAATAAAATGGCATTTTTGAGAGCTTGTTTGTTGAGGCGATCGCGGAGTTGAGATTCGCTACTTTCTCGGGTGACTGCTGCTTTTTCTGATGCCTTAGCGATGGGCGGTAGTGGTTCGAGCAGTACAATCTAGCCTATAAACTAAGCTGGGAGTATCGCAATCTGTCATCAGCACAATAGGCATAAAAGATAACTTCTGATTCTGACGCACTTGTGCCGTCACTTCATATCCATCTAGATATGGCATGATTGCATCCAGCAGCAATACATCGAAGCGCTTTTTCTTAATTTGTGCTATGCTGCATTTGAATTGTTAGGCTGTGTGGTATTGAAGCAGACAACCTGCTGAATCAACCTCATAATTTAAACAGGATTATTTCCTCTCTAGAGATCCCAGTATGGAACTTAAGAAGCAGTTTACTTTTTCAGGGTTATTTAAGAAGTTTCACGAAGAAGATACTCAGTCCATAGAAATTAAGGACGCTAATATATATTGCTATGTAAACGGCAATATTTGGCTAGAAATTAACTCGCTAGTAAATCAACACATTAATGAAAAAAGATTTTATGAATCGGCTCCCATTTATCAGTTGAAAGGTGAGACAAAAGAGCAACCAGATATTCTGCAATTCTGGGAACTCGATGGACTTGAAAGAGAGATGGTTCAACAAGCATATGAGGGTGATTACGAGATTGAAGGCCAAACTGTTGAGGGATGGAAAATAAAGGCGATTATTGCTGATGCCAACTTTCAAGTCACGCTTGGGCTTGACCACTCTGAAAATATGGAGCAAGAGGGTAAATCTCAAGTTAGACTTAGGGACTTGGACATTGATTACAATTTAGATTCCTTAGAAGAGGGAGGAACCCAAGAAATTGTGTATGGTCTTGCAAATATAGAAGTTATACACAATTTGTCCGCTAAAATTGGAAACCTTGAAGCTGAAATGTGTATTGAGTCCGTTTCAACTAGAGAAAGCAGAAATAAAAGTGGTATCTTAAGCGCAGAGATGACACTCAAAAATATTCGTGAAAATGAACAAGATTCCTATGAGACTTATTCTGCTTGGCTCATCTCTCTTCTTTCACTTGCATCGGGGCATTGCGTCGCTCAAATCTATAGGATAGAGGCTGTGAGGTATGAGCATTTTCAGATAAAAAGTGAATACTGGTCAGGGAGAGAACTACGTAATGAAGCAAGGGGAGTAGCTGTTATACAATCACCTGATTTATATCTATTCATTCAGCAGTGTGCTAAAAAATTGACATTGGAAACCTTCAGCGATAAAGGTGTAGGTTTAGCCTTAACCTGGTACATGGATACATTTGTTAGCCCTATGGCTGAAGTTAATTTCTTACTTTTATGTACCGTTTTAGAATCCTTAAACAAAAAACATTCGAGCAATGCTAGTAAGGGGCTTCTTCCTACGAAGATTTACCAACAAATCAGAGAGGAGATTTTAAAGCTTGTATCGGAGTTCCCGCAAGGTATTGATAACCAAGATGATGTTAAAAAATATAATATTTTTCAGCTTAAAGTTGAAAAGTCTTTTGCTAGCGGTTCATACAATCAGATAGGAGATTTACGAACTAGCATCGAGGAAATGTTTAAGACTTATAGTGTGCCATATGAAGACTTATTTCCAAAATTAGAGTTCATAAAAATAAGAGACAAGATTGTTCATGAAGGATTTGGTGGAGTGGATGTAGCTCTTGAACTTCGCAAGTTGTCAAACCTAGTTGTGCGGGTATTTCTTGCAATTCTGGGGTATCAGGGTAATTATATGGAGTCTATAAAAATTGAGATAGATGATCCATTGGGACGAAGTAAACACGGATTGATTTGCAGGTCTTTTCCTTTTATTGCCTCTGAGGATAACACAGAGTCGAACTCGATCGATACTTGCTGCTAGAACCTTGGGTGCGCTTAGCCAAAGCTCATGCTTACAGACAGCAGCATAAGTTATGTATCAGCCACTTTGCGTCGGTTAGTGACTCAACGCGCCCGATCACAATGCGAGTATCGATCTAGAAAACATTGCTATTATCCATCGCAATAACTCGATCGATACAATATACCTGAAAAAAGAACTTAAATATCCAGCGATACGTTCAGCATCTCTTATCTAATTTCGGCAGGGTTTATTTCAATAAACCGTGCCTTGAGTATGCTTAAATAAGCTTAGACACTCGCTAACCATATTTAAACCAGTGAATTTTCAATCAGTCATTGCCACCTTAAACAAATTCTGGAGCGATCGAGGATGCCTGATCGCCCAATCCTACGACACAGAAAAAGGTGCAGGAACCATGAATCCCCACACCTTTCTCAGAGCAATCGGCCCCGAACCTTGGTCTGTCGCTTACATCGAACCCTGTCGCCGCCCCACCGACGGACGCTACGGCGAAAATCCCAACCGCTTCCAACATTACTATCAATATCAAGTTTTAATTAAACCCTCTCCTCCCAACATCCAAGACATCTATTTAGACTCCCTCAGAGCATTAGGAATTAGCCCAGAAGACCACGACATTCGTTTCGTAGAAGACAACTGGGAATCGCCCACCCTCGGAGCTTGGGGCGTCGGCTGGGAAGTCTGGCTCGATGGCATGGAAATCACCCAATTTACCTACTTTCAACAGTGCGGTAGCATTGACTGTCGCCCCGTCTCCATTGAAATTACCTACGGGCTAGAACGCCTAGCAATGTATCTCCAAGAAGTCGATGCCATGACCAAAATTCAGTGGAAAGATGGCATAACTTACGGCGACGTTCACCTGCAAGGAGAAATAGAACAGTGTACTTATAACTTTGAAGCTTCCAATCCCGAATTGCTGTTTACTCTATTTGGATTGTACGAGCAAGAAGCCGAACAATTGACAAAAAAAGGATTGGTTTTGCCTAGTCTTGATTATGTGTTAAAATGTTCTCACACTTTCAATTTACTCGATGCTAGAGGTGTGATTTCGGTAACGGAAAGAACCCGCTACATCACCAAAATTCGCAACTTGGCGCGGCGAGTTGCTCAGCTTTATTTGGAACAGCGCGAAAAGCTGGGTTTTCCTTTAGAAAAAGCTGTAAAAGTTTGAGTTTGAGTTGGATTGTGGGGCGGGCATCTTGCCTGCCTTAAGAACGGGCAAGATGCCCGTTCCACAAAGAGTGAGTTGGATTGGGGAGTGGGCATCTTGCCTGCCTTAAGAACGGGCAAGATGCCCGTTCCACGAAAGCCATATTTTTAATTAATTAAATGCCTAATTATTCGGAAAATAATACAGAAACAAATCCTCAACTGCGAATTGATAATGTTAGTTTAAAAACACCGATCGCCTCAAGTCATTTGTTGGAAAATATATCATTTCAGGTACACAAGGGATCTCGCGTGGCAATTGTTGGCCCTTCAGGTGCCGGCAAAACAACGCTGTTGCGGTTGCTAAATCGCCTCAGCACTCCCACCAGCGGCTCGATTTATCTGGAAAATACAGAATATCGCCAAATACCTGCGATCGAACTCCGCAAACAAATCACCCTCATCCTGCAAGAATCCAAGCTTTTGGGAATGTCGGTGCGAGAAGCATTGGCTTATCCTTTAAAGCTGCGGGGCGTGACTTCATCAAACATTGCTGAGAGAATTAGCGGGGCGATCGAACAACTGCACATACCCCAAGAATGGCTCAATCGCACCGAATTGCAGCTTTCCACAGGCCAAAAACAGCTCGTGGCGATCGCCCGCGGCATCATCCTACAACCCAAAATCTTGCTTTTAGACGAGCCAACATCCGCCCTAGACGCAGGAAAAGCCGCCCACCTTTTGCAAGTATTGACACAGCTAACAAACGGCCAAACCACAATTGTAATGGTAAACCATCAATTAGAATTAGCCGAGCAATTTAGCACGCGAATTCTGCATTTACAGCGGGGAAAGCTCATCGAAGATTTGCCCTCTCATCAAATAAATTGGGTGCAACTGCGCCAAAATTTAATCCAAGCAGAAGCAGAAGCCCAACAAGAATGGTGAACAAACTAAAAAACATTTTCCGATCCTAGATACGCGGTGGAAATCCCAGAACCTTCTTCTAAATTCGCTTGGTTTAACCTCTGGTTGCGTAATTAATTTGGATTTTTTAACCGCAGAGGGCGCAGAGGGCGCAGAGAAAGAGAAGAGAAGAGGGAAAGAGAGAAGTTTACAAATTGCTGAGGATTGCTAGAGATACAGTCAGATATTAGCTTTGGGAATGTTGTTTAATGTTGGCATTTGTGATTTTACGCTAAATTGTTACTGGGGAATTAAACCCATTTTTTGATAAAGTGGCCGGACTAAGTTTTTTAAAGCTGGCAACTGTTTGGTAAAAACTATGGAGCCTAAAACACAAATTATACCTCCAATGATGACTGTATTGGCAGCGCCGATATAATTTGCCAAACCGCCAGCCACTAAATTCCCAAACGGTGTCACTCCAAAAAATGCCATCGTGTATATGCTCATCACTCTTCCGCGTTTGTCGTCTTCCACAATTGTTTGCAAAAATGTGTTTCCTCCTGCAAATTGCAAAATGAAACCAAACCCCACAAACAACATCATGATTAATGACAGCCACAAGACGCGGGACAAACCAAAACCTATCAGTCCACATCCCATAATTGCCGGTGAAATCGCAATCCATTTGCCGAGGCCAACTACACTTTTGCGCGAAATCAAATAAATCGCGCCCGCGAAGGCGCCAACTCCCGAAGATGCCATCAAAAAGCCGAGGGTTTGTGCGTCGCCGTGCAGAATTTTGGTGGCAAAAATCGGGACTAAAACTGTGTGGGACATTCCCGCAAAACTGACTAATGCTAATAGCAGTAAAATTGCTCTAATCGGGGGAAACCCGAAGGCATAAACGAATCCTTCTTTTAATCTTTGTAAGGGTTTGGTATTAGTTGCGGCAATTTTACGGGCTTTGATTTGCATCGCTAATAAGCCTGCAATTACAGCGATGTAGCTGAGTCCGTCAATGAGAAAGCAATAACTTGGGCCGACGGTAGCTATCAGCAAACCTGCAATCGCTGGGCCAATTAATCTGGCTCCGTTGAACATGGAAGCGTTGAGGGCGATCGCATTTGCTAAATCTTCTTTCTTTTCTACAAGTTCCGGTACAAAAGCTTGCCGTGCCGGCGCGTCAAAGGCGTTAATTGCGCCTTGGAAGAAACTCAGTACCAGGATCTGCCAAATGTTAACGACTCCTGTTAGCGCTAAAAATGCTAGCGCTAAGGATTGAACCATCGCTAATATTTGAGTGGCAATTATCACTCGGTGGCGGTTCCAGCGATCGATTAAAACTCCTGCAAAAGGCAGTAAAATTAATGTGGGGATTTGACTTGTAAATCCCACCACGCCGAGCATCCAAGGTGAATCGCTCAAATTGTAGACAAGCCAAACAGTAGCGACTTGCGTCATCCAACTGCCAATCAGTGAGAGGCCTTGTCCTGCAAAAAACAGGCGATAATTTCTCGATCGCAGCGCTGGAGGAATTTGTATTGTTTTGATTTTTGCTAGTAGATTCATGCGAGATTACGGCTAGAGCAATCCTATTTGATTTGTAAACATTTTTTAGGGTAGCGTCCCTGAGCCTACCCCTAATTAGCGAAGGGCAACCATCGAGGGACTGCCCCTAGACTCATTATTACGAATCATTGAGAATTGCGATATGAGCCGAAAGTTCTATTTTACAGCTCCCGAAAACCCGGATTTCAGTATTGTTAAATTTTTGCCCGCAGCAAAACGATCGCCACATTTAATTTTTCTGTCGCGATCGCTTGACTAACGAGAAATTCCTTCCCCGAACCCTTCCCTCAATTAATGCTCAACAGCCAAGTACCGAGGTAACGCAGCAAGGGAACGTCACCGGGGGTGCGGATGCGGACGTTGAAATGGTACATTCCGCCGGGAGATGGGTTTCTGACGTTGGAGAGTACAACCTCAACATTGTTGCCGGCAGCAATTGGTTCTTTGGGATAAATTTCTATGAATCGATTTTCTTTGTCCCAGATTACTTCTTGCAATTCTATTGTTTTGTCTTTGACGCGCACTTTAATGTCTTTTTGGTCAAATTCGCCTTTGTAGTAGTCTGGATAGGATATGTTGAGTTGGGCGATCGCCAAACTTACTTTTTTGGAAGGAATTCGCAGCCGATATCTATCGCCGCTCATCCCGGCTGTACCGTAATCCAAGCGATAGCTTAATTGGTTGGCCCGCTCGGGGCCGCCGAAAATCGTCAATCCTGGCATGGACTGAGCTAAACTGATGGCGGGCAATCCAGCCACCAAGCAACCTGTAACCGCTAGTGCTGAAAATAATCGTCGCATAACAACTCCTCTAATTAAACTCTTGGTGAACCTTAAATATTGCTCGCCCGAAATTTGCGATCGTGCCTACAATAATATCGAATGTCTCAGCAATTTGATGAGGGCGAGCGACCGGCGGCTGAGGTCACTTTTTTTTGCGTAATTTTTGCGTAATACTGATAACAGACATTCAAACTACATAAGTAGGCGACATAAAATTCTATCATAATCGGTGGCAAACTTAACAATTTAGCGAATTTGAATGTATAAGATAAGTTAAAGATACGGGTCGAATTTGGGCGATCGGCTTTAGTATCAACGAGAGAAGTTTAGGGGAACGGCTGCTTTAATGTAAAACAAGGCATCGGGCGATTAAACATCGCACTTCAAGAAACCTGCGGAGGCAGGTTTTGTCTGTGTAGGCGCGGTTTCAACCGTCCTAGGAAGGCTTAAATAAGGAGAGTCAGTAACGAGCGGGCTAAAGCCACTGAGCTTGTAAGAGAAATCGAAGCAAGCTGTACTGACCAGCCTAAGCCTTAACTGGCTACGTTTTTTGAGTCACGACACCCTGGAATGCGTAGCTAGTTCCTTGCTCTGTCGCTGAAGGTTAAACAGTTCTAAAGTCACTGGAACAGTGCTTTCAGCCTAACAAGCTCACTAAACATTGGCGAAGCTAACTTTACCCCAGAAATGGGAGATTGAGGCAACCATACCTCACCGGAGAGGTTGATTAAATTCCCTCTCCAACCCCGCAAGGGGATTCAAGGCGATTGAAATCGCCGAGTCGTTTTCCACGAGCGGGCTAAAGCCGCTGAGTTTCCCACTTACGGAGTTTTTTTTATGAAATTAGCGATCGCAAAAGAAATAGCAGCAGGGGAACGCCGGGTGGCTTTAGTACCCGACGCTGTAGCCAGATTAGTCAAACAGGGCGTCGAAGTTTGGGTTGAGGCCGGTGCCGGCGCACAATCCTTTTTCTCGGATCTTGCTTACGAAGAAGCGGGAGCTCAGGTTGTCGCCGATACAGCTAGGCTGTGGGGCGAAGCCGATGTCGTCGTGAAAATCGGGGCCCTGCAAGAATCAGAAGTTCATCAACTCCGGGAAGGAGGCGTTTTCATCGGATTTTTGAATCCTCTGGGAGATCCAGCTTTAGTGCAGCGTTTAGCCGATCGCCAAGTAACGGCATTCAGCATGGAAATGATCCCGCGCACCAGCCGCGCTCAAAGCATGGATGCGCTGTCTTCTCAGGGTAACGTCGCCGGTTACAAAGCGGTACTGATCGCAGCCGCAGCTTTGCCAAAGTATTTTCCGATGCTGACAACGGCGGCGGGTACGATTCGCCCCGCGAAAGTATTGGTAATGGGTGTGGGCGTTGCTGGCTTGCAGGCGATCGCCACAGCGCGCCGTTTGGGTGCTGTAGTCGAAGCTTTCGATATCCGCCCGGAAACAAAAGAACAAGTGCAAAGTTTGGGCGCTAAATTCCTTGATGTCGAACTCAAGGAAGAAACCGTCGCCGCCGGAGGTTATGCTAAAGAGCTCTCAGAAGCGGCTAAAGAATACACCCGCCAAGTGCTCACCCAACACGTCAGCGCTTCCGATGCAGTGATTACAACCGCTCAAGTTCCCGGCAGAAAAGCACCTATTTTAGTTACTAGAGAAATGGTTTCTCAAATGAAGCCCGGATCGGTAATTGTTGACCTCGCGGGCGAACAAGGCGGCAATTGCGAATGCACGGAAGCGGGGAAAGATGTTGAATGGAACGGCGTTAATGTCATCGGCCCGATTAATGTGCCTTCGTCGATGCCGGTACACGCTAGCGAAACTTACTCGAAGAATATCTCCTCTTTACTTCAGTTGATGGTGAAAGATAAGGATCTCAATTTGAATTTTGAAGACGATATCATCGCTGGTGCTTGCGTTGCCCGCGACGGTGAAATTAGCAACCAGCGAGTTCGCGATGCTTTGGCAGCTCAGGCATCAGCCGTCAGTTAGATTCTGTCGTTATGAGGCAAAGTCCGGCAAGGGTTGAAACCCCTGCCTCAAAGCTAAAGTCCTCTTAAGAGGACTGAAGAACTGATTAAATATCTCCAAAAAAGGCTTTTTTTGTTTGGTGACTAGGGCCAGATCCCCCCTAGCCCCCCTTCTTAAGGGGGGAACAAGAAGTATTCAAAGTCCCCCTTGTTAAGGGGGATTTAGGGGGATCGAGACTCGGCAACAAACGAGAGATATAAAGGACTTTAGCGTTAATTTCACACCAATTTCCAATTACCAATTACCAAGTGTTATGGCAGAAGGATTGATTGCAGGTTTAGTGGTGTTTACTCTAGCGTCGTTTGTGGGATTTGAAGTAATTAATAAAGTCCCGCCGACGTTGCACACACCTTTGATGTCGGGATCAAATGCGATTTCGGGAATTGCGGTTTTAGGTGCAATTCTGATTTCTGGCCAAGGTAATGTAACTGTTACTTCGATTTTGGGGACGATCGCGATCGCCCTGGCCACAATTAACGTTGTCGGCGGTTTCTTAGTAACCGATCGAATGCTGCAAATGTTCAAGAAAAAAGAGGTTAAAGCGTGAGCGATTTTCTGCCCAGTGGCATTCAACTAGGTTATTTAGTTGCCGCATCTTTGTTTATTATCGGTTTGAAACAGTTGGGTTCCCCTGCAACCGCGCGTCAAGGGAATGTGTTGGCTGCGATCGGGATGTTAATTGCGATCGTCGGTACTTTGCTGGAAAAGCAAGTAGTCAGCTACGAATTGATTGCTGTCGGAATTATCGTCGGTTCCATTTTGGGAACGATTATGGCGAATACCGTGGCGATGACGGATATGCCGCAGATGGTGGGTTTGCTTAACGGTTTTGGGGGCGCGGCTTCTGCACTCGTTGCTGTGGGCGAATTCTGGCGCTATCTCAGCATCCCGGAATCGCCAACTCCAGACGCGACAATCACGATCCTTTTGGGTGTGTTGATTGGCGGAATTACTTTCACTGGTAGCCTTGTGGCGTTTGCGAAACTGCAAGAATTGCTACCGGGTGCGCCAATGACGTTTCCGCTGCAACAGCCGTTTAATGCCATGCTGGCGATCGCACTTTTAGCCGGCAGCGGTTATATGCTGTTTAACCCGGAGGATGTGCCGGTATTCCTGGGTTTGGTGGCGATTTCCAATATTCTGGGAATCATGTTTGTGCTCCCGATTGGCGGTGGCGATATGCCGGTGGTGGTTTCGCTGCTTAACTCTTATTCGGGGATTGCGGCGAGTGTGGCTGGGTTCATTTTGATGAACAATATGCTGATTATCGCTGGTGCATTGGTGGGCGCGTCGGGGATTATTTTGACGCAAATCATGTGCAAGGCGATGAATCGATCCTTGGGTAGTGTGTTGTTTAGCGCCTTTGGTAGCGGTGGCGGTAGTGCTGCGGGTGCTGCTGGGGCTGCTGCTGGGGCTGACAAAACTGTTCGCAGCATCAATCTCGAAGAAAGTGCGATGATGTTGGGTTATGCGCGATCGGTTGTAATTATTCCCGGTTACGGAATGGCTGTAGCGCAAGCACAGCACGCCGTGCGCGAGTTAGCCGACGGTTTGGAAAAAATGGGTGTTGACGTGAAATACGCGATTCACCCGGTGGCTGGGCGGATGCCGGGGCACATGAATGTGCTGTTGGCGGAAGCAAACGTGCCTTATCCGCAGTTGTACGATATGGACGATATCAATCCGCAGTTTGAAGAAACTGATGTTGCTTTGGTAATCGGGGCTAACGATGTGGTGAATCCGGCGGCGCGTCACGATACGGCGAGCCCGATTTATGGGATGCCAATTTTGGAGGTTGATAAGGCCAAGCATACGATCGTGATTAAGCGCGGGATGAGTGCTGGTTTTTCCGGTGTAGACAATGAGTTGTTCTACAAGGATAAGACGATGATGTTGTTTGGTAGCGCTAAGGATGTGGTTGCCAAATTGGTTTCTGAGGTGAAGCAGTTGTAGGATTTTTTAACCGCAGATGAACGCGGATTAACGCTGATGATTAAACCCGGTTTCTTGTAGAAACCGGGTTTTTGTTGGGGTTTTGTTTTGATATCAATATTCTTCAGTCTCAAGCGAGAGGGACTTCGTTTGACTCTTAAGCGATTGAAATCGCCGAGTCTTATAAGCTAATAGTTTGTATGCAGCCGATTCTTGACTTCCGAAGGATCGGCTGTCTCAAAAAATAGTTCCAACGCTTCGATTAGATTTCGTAGCGCTTCTTCTATATTGTCACCTTGGCTGGCAATATCAAGTTCTGGGCAAAGGGATAGATATCCGTCGCCTTCTGCTTCCATAATTGCTGTAAACTGTTGTGTTGACTTCATAGGAAATTGGGTTGTAGGATGTATAGATAATTGTAGTGGCTAAATAACTGAATAAGTATGCTCAATAAATCAGATATATACAGGATTGTAAATGATTACATTGGAGTTTACAATGGATATTTGCATGGCTTTTCTTACAGAACTCACTACGACTTTTATCCTTACTACTGCGACTTAGAGATTAACGTAGAAGATTATGAACCTGGCACTACAAGAGAAAAGTTCATTCGCATACTTGAAGACGCAAGCCCGCTAGTTCAAGCTAAAATTCTAAAAGGCGTATTCAAAAAGTATCCTGTTTTATACTTTGAGGAAGGAGAGAGAGAGAGAAAGCAACTAATTTACGACGAGTATCAAGGAATCATAGCAAGACTCGAATTTTCAGTGCATGGTGTTAGCAGTGAGGTGAAGAACCTGATATTCGCTGCAAATGGACCTAAGCCTGAAATTGTCTTAATGGATGCAATCAGTAATGAGATTAAGATTGTCAAAAATCAAGAATACTGTCTCGTATATGATAGACCCCTTTTTGAAAAAGGGCTGTTATGGGAAGAGTTAGTAGACTGGTGGCGAGACCAAAAAGAACTCCATAATCAGACACGTTCTGAGCAGCGTCATAACCTGTTCAATCGACTCAAAATATCTCTGGGGGGCCATCACCCAGAAAATATTTTACTTAACACGTACTACAGCTATTTTTATGAAAAATTGACAGACAAACTACCAGCACTAATTCCTCAAGTGTACTTGCATTATGACCCCTATACATGGGAACAGCTCAAAGGTGTAAAACGATTAAGCCGACAAAGAATGGATTTCCTGCTTCTCCTTCCTTACAGAAAAAACATTGTAATTGAAATAGATGGGAAGCAACACTATTCCGAAAATGACAAAGCCAACCCTCAACTATATGCAGAAATGGTTGCAGAAGATAGACGATTAAGACTTGCAGGCTATGAATTATACAGATTTGGTGGTTATGAGTTTTTGCATACTGAAGACGCAAAACGAACTGTGAAAAACTTCTTTGACGACCTATTTAAGTTACACTCCATTCTCTAGGCATTAAAAAAGCTCCCGCAGTGTGCGGAGGCGATGCTTGTATCGGCAAGAAGGAAGATACCAGTTTGGTCTTTTGTGTACTAGCCTTTTGGGTGCAAATGATGTGCAAATTTTGCAATAATTTCCTCATTTGAGTGCAGCAGACTTGGCGAATGCTTGCGCTTATGCTGAGGCACATCCAGAGGAAATTGAAGCAGCTATCGCTAGAAATGAGGAAGCCTAAAACATGGCGCGAATTTGCTATAATCTAGATAATATATTCCGGCGCTCGCACTTATGACTATACAAGAATTAGAAACTCAAGTCTTAACCTTAAATCTCGCTGATAAAGCTAAACTAATCAGCATTCTAACTCAAAATTTAACCAACGGTTCTTTAGGCATTAAAAAGACTCCCGGTGTCTGTGGAGGGGATGCCTGTGTCGGCAATACTCGCATACAAGTTTGGGTACTGGTGGGTTATCGCCGTCTCGGATGCAGCGATGCGGAACTTTTTAAGTGCTATCCCCATTTGACTGCGGCTGATTTAGTCAATGCTTGGGCTTATGCTGATGCTTACCCAGAAGAAATTGAACAAGCAATCAAAGAAAATGAGGAAGCCTAAAACATGGCGCGACTTTATGCAGACGAACAGTATCCGTTGCCAGTAGTTGAGTTTCTTCGACCTTTAGGTCACGATGTATTAACAGTTCAAGAAGCCGGGAACGCAGGATTAGGGATTCCCGATGAGGATGTATTGGCTTTTGCAGTGAGTAATGAGCGAGCTGTTTTGACTCTCAATCGAGGGGATTTCATTCGACTGCATCGCTCACAACCCAACCATGCTGGTATTATCATTTGTACTCAAGATAGCAACTGGGAAAGACAGGCGACCAGAATTAATGAGGCTATTTCTGCGATCGATACTTTGAACGGTAAATTGATTCGAGTTAACCGTCCTTCGACATGAAAAAAAGCAGATAGCCCAAACCCATCCTACAAATCTTATAAATAAATCCCCCATTGCTCCCAAGATTAGGTAAAATTATTTGCGTGTCTGAGGATAAACTATATGCGCTGGGTTCGATATATTGCGATCGCGATCGTCAATGGTTTCGGTGTCGTCATCGGTATTATTTGGGTTGCAGTCCCCACAACAGTGGCTCAACCTTCCCTAAACTACCAACTCGCAATCTCTGGGCGACAGCCAGACGGCGACACTCCGCAATCCCTTTCCGAACTCTACAAATTGCGCGATCGCCTCAAAGTACAATTAGATAACCTTGCCAAAACTCCCGACAGCGCCCCGTTTCCGGCAGAACTTTGGAAATCAGCAATCCACCGTCAGCAATCTCAAGCTCTGACCCAGCAACTCCAAAACGTTCAAAGTCAGATTCAAATAGAAGAAAGAGCCAAATATAATTGGGACGATGCTGCTAAATTAGCCGCCCAAGCAGTCTTAATTGGACGCACTTCTAATCCTTCTTCTGCTACTTGGGAACAGTCCCAGCGGCTGTGGCAGTTGGCTATCAATACGCTGCGACTCATTCCTCACGATTCTTTTTTGGCAGATGGGGCGATCGACAAAACCATCGAATACCAAGGAAACCTCAGTGTCGCTACCTATGAAATGCAAGTTGCACGTTCTGTTGAGAAAGTTAGAGCCGAGGAAGAAGAGATAAGAGAGCGAGCCCGCCAAGAGCAAGAGAAAAAAGAATTTGCTCGTCGAGAAATAGAGAGAAAAGAGCAAGAGAAAAAAGACCGGGCTAGAAAAGAACTAGAAAGGCAAGAATTTCAAAGGCAAGAATTAGCCAGGAAAGAACTTGAAAGGCAAGAATTAGCCAGAAAAGAGCTTGAAAGACAAGAACTTGAAAGGCAAGAATTAGCCAGGAAAGAACTTGAAAGGCAAGAATTCCAAAGGCAAGAGTTAGCCCGAAAAGAACTAGAAAGGCAAGAATTAGCCAGAAAAGAGCTTGAAAGACAAGAACTTGAAAGGCAAGAGTTAGCCAGAAAAGAACTTGAAAGACAAGAACTTGAAAGGCAAGAGTTAGCCAGAAAAGAACTTGAAAGACAAGAACTTGAAAGGCAAGAATTAGCCCGAAAAGAACTTGAAAGACAAGAGTTAGAGAGAAATCAGCAAGCAGCTTCTCAACCAACTCCTGAATCAACTGCAACACCTACTCCCGCCCCAGTTACGCCGGCTGCATCGCCGCCGAACTTTTTCTTTGCTGGAGATACCAACAGAGATGGCCAAATTAACGAGCAAGACGAAGCCGGAAAAGAACAATGGTCTTTGTCCAAGGGCGCGCTAATTTTATTTAACGATCGCAATAACGATCGCGGCAAGATACCGACTTGGAAACAAACCAAAGTTAGCGCTCCCCGCCGTGCAGCAATGCTTTCTCAAGTTAACTTAACACTGTCTGAAAACTTCAAAACCTCTCAGTTATTTATCACTGCTGACAGCATTGCTAGCCCTCACATTAGCGTTTTTCAGAAGACGGGCGACGGCTGGCAACCTGTAGATATATCCGGTGCTAAACCTCTAGTTTTCAGTACCAATATTGTTTTAGGTGTGGAAGCCAAACAATTTGCCGATCGCAATTGGAACGGCACTGTTAATCTCAAAGCAACTGCCCAAAACAACGGCCAAGAAATTGCCTCCACAACAATCCAAATGGGCGTTAGTCCTTGGATGATACCGCCAAATACAGCACCAGTAACCGAAGTTCAGGTCAGCGACAGAGGCGCGGTAAACAGCGAATTTATCTCGCAACTAAAACAAGCAGTAGAACCCACGGGCGCTAAAGTAAAAATTCTCCAGGGCGATCGCACTTGGATGCAAGATACCCAGAAAAACGGATACGTTCAACTCCCCGAAAAATCGGATCTACGCCAGTTTAAGGTCGCCCTAAAAAGCAATAGCGAACCAGAGAAAAACCCGCCTGTTAAATCAACTCAAGACCGGGATTTGAAAGTATTTAAAATTGGCAATCCTCGTTCTTTAGACCCTGTAAGTCAGTGGTCTGACGGATACGGCAATTTGCAGGTGACACCGCCGATTCCCGGACACCCAATGGGTCGAGTTTATTACGGGAATTCAGGAAATGCTAGTTTTAATCCAGAGGTACTTGATTTTATTCAAGCTCAGCGAATTCAAGGGCCGCCAGTGGATATTGATACTTCTTGGCTTTTGACTCGCCAAGTGGATGAAATTATCAATTTTATTCCCACTCAAACTCCCGGACAATATGTAATGGCGATCGCCAGTCCCGAAGCCGGAGTTAAGCTGTTGGAAGAATTGGAGGGAAGAGGTTACGGCGATGTGACGCTCAATCGTGGTTTGAGCACTCAAACAACTGTCAGCGCCGCCTTGAAAAACCGTGCTTTAATTCAACACAATCTCTCTTTGCAAAATCAGAAACTTAATCCGATTATAGAGAAGTTGAAAAGAGAGTTTTTACTCGGAGACGACCAAATTATTCAAGTTCCGGTGATGTTTGGCTACAGCGGTTATGCGTGGTGGCCGAATATGGTCAATTCGGTGCCAGTTAACGGCAAGTTGTTAGTTTCAAATCCGCGCGGGCCAATGATTGACGGTGTAGATTACACTCAGGAAAGATTGCGCCAACTGCTGCTTCCTGCTGGCGTCAGCGTTAGTTTTCTGGATGACAGGTATTATCAAGAATTAAAAGGAAACGTGCAGTCGGCGACGAATACTGTGAGGAAGCCAGAAGAGCGGCCTTTTTGGCAGTCTTTGCCTAATAATTACTAATGGGTAATTGGTAATTAGGAATGGGGAATGGGGAATGGGAAATTGGGAAATTGTAGGTGCGGGTTCCACCAACAATACGCGCCTGTAACTAACAATCTCATAAACCCGCCCCCAACCAACAGTAAATCGCAAGATACCTCTTTAAAAATACAATGGGTGGGTTTTACCAACAATCTATATTTAAAAGTAACTATCTCTTAAACCCGCCTGCCTATGCTAATATTTAGGAAAACTATGCTAGGAGTTTAACAGATGGCTACCCTGCAAATAGAAAATATACCAGAGGAATTGTACGCGAGACTGCAAGAGTTAGCCGCGGCTCAAAACCGCTCGATTAGCGCCTTTGCGATCACCATTTTAGAAGCCGAGTTGTCAACAGAGACAAAACCCCTCTCAGGAAAACGTAAAAAGTCTGTAACAGAACTCTTGGCAGAAATCAGCCGCCGTCGCGAGTCTCGTCCGGCGAATATGGGGATGATACTAGATAGTACCGCTTTAATTAGAGAGGATCGCGACAGATGACCAATCCTGTGAGGTGCGTAGTCGATGCTAGCGTGGGGATTAAGCAATTTATCCCCGATCCGCTCTCATCTAAAGTCGTTCAATTGTTTACCCATCTTGAAATTCCACAGACTGAAATATTTGTACCCGATCTGTTTTATATTGAGTGTGCAAATATTATCTGGAAGTATGTCCGTGCTGGACTTTACGCTGCTGCCGATGTTCCAAAAGATTTAGCTAATCTTAGAGCTTTATCCTTGCGTGCAGTATCTACTGCTGAACTGATTTTAGATGCAACAAATATCGCCTTAAATTATGGAATTTATGCTTATGATGGCAGTTACGTTGCTCTTTCACAGCAAGTTGACGCGCCTTTGCTAACTCTCGACCAAAAGCTAGTCAGAGCTTTAACAGGCACATCTTATAATGTTCTATCGTTTAACGATTTCGATGTACCAACACCGCATTAGCCTTAGCTTTGTAGGAAATTAATTCACTTGTTTATTCTTATTAGTAAAAAGATCATCGCTATAATATAGATACGACCTTCCCAACAGTCAAACCCCTGATTAACTATGACACTAAAAGAATTAGAACCGCAACTGCTTTCCCTGACTCCGCCCGAGAAAGCTCAAGCAATACAGATATTAGCTCAAAGTTTAACTAACACCTGGCAGGGGATTGAAAAAACTCCCGGTGTAGTCGGCGGTAATGCCAGGATTGCCGGGACTAGAATTTCTGTTTGGGGATTGTTAGAGTCTCGTCGATTAGGTGCAACTGATCCTCAACTTTTAGAAGATTATCCGCATCTTAGTGCTAGCGACTTGAAAAATGCCTGGGCTTATGCTGAAGCATTTCCTGACGAGATTGAAGCAGTAATTAAGTTAAACAATATAGACTAATATCAGGGCAGGTTGGTATGCAGATGAACAATCTTCCTTCTAAATTTTGCCTAACGCTTGATAATTAATCCGTGTATCCGTGTCAAAATCCGTGTCGTGCCTTCTTGCTTCTGCTAGATAATTTCAGTGCAGGCGATCGCACCAGTAACGTAAAATGTCTAAAAGCGGTCTTTGTAAAATAAATTTAGCCCCATGAGCGACGAACAGGAAAAAAAACAAATTTTGACTCAGCAACCGGAAACAATTTCCACTGCCAGCGATGAGTTCGATCGCAGTGAAATTGCCAGTGGCGATTCAACTTCCGCACCCCCAGAAACTCCCGCAGAAATTGTCGCGCCCAAAGATATTTCAGCGCCAATCGACGAGGCCGAAACAATTCCAATTGCCGCCGATAGCGCGGCGGCAACAACTCAACTTGCAAGTTATCCGCCTCCAACAATTCCAACTGCCAACCCCGAACCAAAACCAGCTCGATCCTGGCAAATCTTAGCAGTTTTTGTCAGCGGAATGTTAGTCGGTTCTGTCCTTAGTGTCGGCAGTTTGCTAGCGTGGAGAATGTATCAGGAAAGAGCGAACCTTCAAATCAAACTACCCGCTGACGTACCCCTCCCCGAAAGCCCTCCCCCTGTCGCAGCAGCGCCCGTCAACCGTCAGCCCGGACTTCCCCCAGCACCTAAAAGAGGACGGCGCGCCAGCATCCCTCCGTCGCCCAGCCCCACTCAAATACCCTCTCTGTCTGGCGTTCCGCAACTTGCTTCGCCGTTCCCTTTTCCTTTGCCTTCTCC
The DNA here is from genome assembly GCF_036705345.1 of Microcoleus sp. B3-D2. Lineage (NCBI taxonomy): Bacteria > Bacillati > Cyanobacteriota > Cyanophyceae > Oscillatoriales > Microcoleaceae > Microcoleus > Microcoleus sp. B3-D2. The sequence continues at coordinate 4,096 of NZ_JAUBUG010000035.1, read as the reverse complement.
TTTGCCTTCTCCTTTGCCTTCTCCTTTGCCTTCGCCTTTGCCTTCTCCTTCTCCTTCCCCCGCTGCGGTTGAAACCCCTGTAACCGAGCGAGTTTACTTTCAAGCTGGTGCTACGGGAACTACTCTGAGCAATAGTTTGCGAGCCAACATATCCAGGCGCTACTTACTGGAGTGCAATAGCGGCCAAAGCATGACAATAAATGTTCAAGAAGGTCAAGTCAGCGCAGCAATTATTGCTCCTAACGGTGAAAATTTAGGTACTGCTGACAGCACAGGTCAGTGGCAAGGTCAACTAGCCAGTAGCGGCGATTATACTATTGAAATTTCAGGCGATCGCCAAGCAAACTACCAAGTTAAAATTGAAGTCAAATAGCAACTATAATTGTATCAGGGGGTAGTTACAAAATACATAAAGTCCCCCTGTTGCTAATTACAAATTACAAATTACTTATTACCAATGATCGCACAAGTATCTGAAAACATCTACGAAGCAAAAACCCAGGAAATTGCCAAAGAAATTTTGCGGGTAACTCAAGAGAAAAAGCGCTCTTTTTTCGGTCAACTCCAAGACCAAATGCGCTGGGACGACAAACTGATGGATTGGGCGATGGCCAGCCCCGGACTGCGGGTGCAGTTGTTTCGATTTATTGACTGTTTGCCGGCCCTCCGCAGCAGGCCGGAAATTGCCCGCCACTTGCAAGAATACCTGACCGCCCAAGAGGTAGAATTGCCCGAAGCATTGAAAAAATTGCTCAACTTTGCTAGCCCTGATTCGGTTCCGGGTCAATTGGCGGCGACGACGGTTGCGCCTGCTGTGGAAACTTTGGCGCACAAGTATATTTCTGGGGAAAATATCAAGCAGGTAATTAAAACCTTAGAGCGGCTTCGCAAAGATAAAATGGGTTTTACAGTTGACCTTTTGGGGGAAGCTGTCATCACTGAAACTGAGGCGCAAATTTATCTCAACCGCTATTTGGAATTGATGGAGGAACTCGCCAATGCAGCGAAGAATTGGTCGCAGGTAGATGCAATTGACAAAGCTGACGGCGAAACTCTGCCGCGAGTGCAAGTATCGGTAAAGTTAACGGCTTTTTATTCTCAGTTTGACCCTTTGGATGCTAAAGGTAGCGAGGAGAAAGTAAGCGAGAGAATTCGCCTGTTACTGCGCCGCGCGAAGGAGTTGGGAGCTGCTGTTCATTTCGATATGGAACAGTATGCTTACAAAAGTTTAACTCTGACCATTCTCAAAGACTTATTGTTAGAGGAAGAGTTTCGCAGTCGCACGGATATCGGAATTACATTGCAAGCATATTTGCGCGACAGTGCCCAAGATTTGCAAAACCTGATTTCCTGGGCAAAAAAACGCGGAAATCCGGTAACTGTGCGGCTGGTAAAAGGCGCTTACTGGGATCAGGAAACTATCAAAGCGATGCAGAAAGATTGGCCACAGCCGGTCTACAATGACAAAGTTACTACCGATGCAAATTTCGAGCAGATGACGCAGTTGCTGCTAGAAAATCACGAATATTTGTATGCAGCTATTGGCAGTCATAATGTGCGATCGCAAGCGAGGGCGATCGCCATTGCCGAAACTCTCAATATACCGCGCCGCCGCTTTGAAATGCAAGTGCTGTATGGCATGGGCGACAAATTGGCTAAGCTTTTGGTCGATCGAGGTTATCGCGTTCGAGTCTACTGCCCCTACGGCGATTTGCTGCCGGGAATGGCTTATTTGATCCGCCGTTTGCTGGAAAATACCGCCAACAGTTCTTTCATCCGGCAAAGTTCCGAAGAAATGCCGATCGAACAATTGTTAGCCGCGCCAGTTGCTAATGGAAATGACCAGCTAGTTTACAGCAAAGTATTTCCCAACGTTGCCGATACCGACTACGCCAATACCAAATTGCGGCAACAAGCAGAAACAGCGATCAAATCAGTGCGGGCTAACTTAGGTAAAACCTATTTACCCCTAATCAATGGCGAGTACCAAAATACTGAAGCAACAGTTAATTCCCTCAACCCTTCCAATCCCACAGAAGTAGTCGGCAAAATCGGATTGCTTTCGGAAGAACAGGCCAAACAAGCCCTTGAAGCAGCAAAATCAGCCTTCACCGGTTGGCGAAAAACCCCTGTCCGACAGCGCGCCGGCGTCCTCCGCAAAGCCGCAGAATTGATGGAACAGCGGCGGCACGAACTATCAGCTTGGATGGTGTTTGAAGTCGGCAAACCTGTCCGAGAATGCGATGCCGAAGTTTCCGAAGCTATTGATTTTTGCCGCTACTACGCCGATGAAATGGAACGGTTGGACCAAGGTAAAAATTACGACGTAGCCGGAGAAACCAACCGCTACACCTATCAGCCGCGCGGCATTTCTTTAATCATTTCGCCTTGGAATTTCCCCCTGGCAATTCCCGTCGGCATGACAGTTGCCTCGCTGGTAGCAGGTAATTGTACTTTGCTCAAACCTGCCGAAGTTTCCTCAGTAATTGCAGCGAAAATAGCCGAAATCTTGCTAGAAGCCGGAATCCCCAAAGGTGTATTTCAATACGTGCCGTGCAAAGGTTCAACCGTGGGCGCTTACATGGTGAAACATCCTGACGTTCACATGATTACTTTCACCGGTTCTCAGGAAGTGGGCTGTCAGATTTATGCCGATGCTGCGATTTTGCAGCCTGGACAAAAACACCTGAAACGAGTAATTGCTGAAATGGGCGGCAAGAATGCAATTATTGTCGATGAAAGTGCGGATTTAGACCAAGCAGTTGCAGGCGTAGTTTATTCGGCATTTGGATACAGCGGCCAAAAATGTTCCGCTTGTTCGCGAGTAATTGTGGTCGAATCGGTGTACGATAATTTTGTGGCAAGATTGGTAGAAGCGACGCGATCGCTCAATGTCGGCCCCGCAGAAAATCCCGGCACTCAAGTTGGCCCTGTGATCGATGCAAATGCCCAGTCGCGCATCCGCGAATACATCGAAACAGGTCGCGCCGAAGCTAAAATAGCTTTAGAAATGCCGGCACCGGAAACCGGTTATTTTGTCGGCCCAGTCATTGTTACCGAAGTATCGCCGACAGCAACTATCGCCCAAGAAGAAATTTTCGGCCCAGTTTTGTCGGTGATGCGGGCAAAAAATTTCAGCGAAGCGATTGCGATTGCTAACGGTACGAATTTTGCTTTAACCGGCGGATTGTATTCTCGCACGCCTTCGCATATCGATCGAGCCGCATCCGATTTTGAAGTCGGAAATCTGTACATCAATCGCGGGATTACCGGCGCTGTGGTATCGCGGCAACCCTTCGGAGGATTCAAACTTTCGGGAGTTGGTTCTAAAGCGGGTGGCCCGGATTATTTGCTGCAATTCCTCGAACCCCGCACCATAACCGAAAATATTCAGCGGCAGGGTTTTGCGCCGATTGAAGGAGTGGATGATTAATCTCAAATTCGTTTGATTAAGATTTGATACCCGACTTCTTAAAGAAGTCGGGTATATGCTATCCAGGGCTATTTCATTCTAAACAAGTCTTGGAGGATGTTAAAATTAAAGCCAGCAAGACGTTGAGCTTGAGCCATGTTTTGAAAGCCATAATCGCGATACAAATTGAGGGCAAAATTGCGTGCGATTGCCCAACATTGAACAAGCCCGTTGGTGCGAATACCAGAAGCATCTTCGCCTTGGGTTACATCACGAACATAATGAACTTTGTTTTCGACTCCGCAATAGCCTCGAACTCTTTCGGCAAGGCGTCTGGCCGTTTCGGTCAAGGAGGTCACGTAATAGCGGGTAACGGTTGTGACTTCAATGATGGAGGCTCGATGCACAGCACGTTCGGATTCAACTCGAATTAACTGGAGTTTAGACTAAAAAAAGGTCGCAGCTAAAAGTAGCTGCCTTTGAATAGAAGGCAAGCTGTTGCTCAAAAATTCAATAGGTAGAAGATTAAACAGCTAATCTTGAAGACTTTTTGCGTCGAGAAACGCGTTTTTTAACCGGAACTTACCCCCTGCGGGATAGTCCCGTCGAGCTCTGGCGCATATGAGCTATAGGTTTGGTCGATTCGACCTGCTCCTCGCGTAGCCATGTAATTTTAGATTTTCT
>NZ_JAUBUG010000034.1:0-72149 GCF_036705345.1 Microcoleus sp. B3-D2 | reverse complement strand
GATGCACCTTACTTGCTCTCCATTTTTGGACACCATACCTAATTTACCACTATTTGAGCCTTAACTGAACCGTATTGTCCTAAATTCTGCCAAAGTGTCCTGAAAGAGGTGCTGTGAGGCGGGAGATTAAATTAGTAGATGCACCCTGATTAATTAACTCCCGACCAATTTTGGCCGGGTTTTTTTTGTCGATCGCACGCCCTCGCCACAAATTCTCCCAAATTCTCCCAAAGTGTCCTGAAAGAGGTGCTGTGAGACGGGAGACTAAATTAGTAGATGCACCCTGATTAAATAACTCCCGACCAATTTTGGTTTGGGGTTTTTTTTGCGGTATCGACGTTGATGCTGAAAAAGTTTGAGGTTGTCCGGATTGCGCTCAAATTCTCAGGAAGCTTAATTGGTAGATGCACCCTGATTAATTAACTCCCGACCAATTTTGGTTTGGGGTTTTTTTTTGCGATATCGACGGTGATGCTGAAAAAGTTTGAGGTTATCCGGATTGCGCTCGAATTCTCAGGAAGCTTAATTGGTAGATGCACCCTGATTAATTAACTCCCGACCAATTTTGGCCGGGTTTTTTTTTTGCTATCGCGCCCTAAACCACGAATTTTCGCAAATTTTCGCAAACTGTCCGGAACAGGTGCACCTCGAACCGGAGACTAAATTAGTAGATGCACCCTGATTAATTAACTCCCGACCAATTTTGGCCGGGTTTTTTTTGCCGATCGCACGCCCTAGCCACAAATTTCCGCAAAGTCTACCAAAGTGTCCTGAAAGAGGTGGTGTGAAGCCGGAGACTAAATTAGTAGATGCACCCTGATTAATTAACTCCCGACCAATTTTGGCCGGGTTTTTTTTTGCCGAGCGCACGCCCTAGCCACAAATTTCCGCAAAGTCTACCAAAGTGTCCTGAAAGAGGTGGTGTGAAGCCGGAGACTAAATTAGTAGATGCACCCTGATTAATTAACTCCCGACCAATTTTGGCCGGGTTTTTTTTTGCCGAGCGCACGCCCTAGCCACAAATTTCCGCAAAGTCTACCAAAGTGTCCTGAAAGAGGTGGTGTAAAGCCGGAGACTAAATTAGTAGATGCACCCTGATTAATTAACTCCCGACCAATTTTGGTTTGGGGTTTTTTTTTGCCGAGCGCACGCCCTCGCCGCCAATGTTCGCAAATTCTGCCAAACTGTCCTGAAAGAGGTGCTGTGAGGCGGGAGATTAAATTAGTAGATGCACCCTGATTAATAAACCCCAGCCAATTTTGGCCGGGGTTTTTTTTAGCTCAAAAGCTGCATTAACCAATTAGGCTAATTCGCCTCAAAAGACTGCACCTCAAGAACCGGGCCGATCATAGCAAAAGTCATCACATCCTTACGCACTTCACCTTTAACACTGACTTTCAAACCAGCTTTTTTCAAATCAGAAGGAGCATCCTTAAGTTCGTAAGTTTCCCCATCTTCGCCGACCAAAGCCCAAGTACCGGGACCCAATCCTTTGCGTTCAATTACACCTTTGACAGTAATACTCATGCCGATCGCACCTCTGTTTTAATTGCTAAACGTGCCAGTCCGAAACACAGTAAAGCATTGACAATCAAGAATGTTTGTGATACCCAACCTGTGCCCAATCCCCAGACTGCGGGCGACAGGAAAGCATTCACCGCTAAACTGCTGGCAAAACCGATCGAAATTGCGATCGCGATCCACTTCCACTGTCGATGTCCTAATAGCAAAGCAATCAAAATCCCAGGAATCAAAACGCTAGCAAAAAAGGGATTTAGCATACTGCTGCCATTAATTGCGCCGCCGAGTTCGGGAATAGAACTGCCCATCACCCGCAGTGGCCACTGCGGCAAGTCAAATACAAACAGATTTCGCAGCCCAAAGAACCCAGAACTGCCAGCAATCAAGCCGCCGGAAAAGCCCCAAGTCCAGGCGAAGGGGAAATAATTCCGCATAAAGAAAGCCAGCAGGTAAGAACCGAGCACCATTGCAATTTTAGGCAAGAGGGCGACTGCACCGCCGTCTATCCAAAAGCGGGGGTTGAGATAGCCGTTATCGCGCAGCCAGCGGAAGAAATCGCGGAAGTTGATTTGTCCGCGCTGGGCTAGCTGAACTGCTGCGGCTGCGTCTAGGTGTCCTGAACCAAAATGGTTTAACGGATCTTCAGTGACAGTTCGCGAGGACTGCAAGAGTACACTGCGAATCGAGTCTGGTTCTGTGATGCCCGAGGCCTTGACAAGGGCTGCAACGGCTGCAACGTGGGGAGAAGCCATGCTAGTGCCTTGGTAGCCTTCAAAGACTTCGGCGCCGGTTTCCGGGTCGATCGTACTTTGCAGGATCTTGCCCATTTCAGAACCGCCCGGGGCTGCAATGTCAACCCCTGCGCCGAAATTCGAGTAAGAGGCTTTTTCGTCGTCGGGGCCGAGGGCGGAAACGCCGATGACGTGGGGATAGCGGGCGGGATAGGAAGCGGAACTCTCGCCGGAGTTGCCGGCTGCTGCGATGATGACAACGCCTTTAGAGTGGGCGTAGTCGATCGCCTCGGACATTAACTGGCTTTCGCCGCCGCCGCCGAGACTCATGTTAATCACGTCGGCGCCGTTGTCAGCAGCAAATTTGATCGCTTCGGCGATGTCGGAAACCGTGCCGCCACCGCTGCCGCCTAACACTTTTAGCGGCATTAAAGCTGCTTCGTAGGCGATGCCCGCAACGCCATAATTGTTGTTAGTTGATTGGGCGACTGTACCGGCGACGTGAGTGCCGTGGCCGTTGTCGTCGTAGGCTTCGGCGCGATCGTTTACAAAGTCGTAGCCCGGTACAAATTTGGTTTCTTTTAAGTCAGCGACTGGAGTAATACCCGTGTCAATTATCGCTACTGTTGTGCCGCTGCCTTTGGTTTCGTTCCAGGCAGATTCTACGTTGATGCTGCGGAGATTCCACTGCTTGGTATACATGGGGTCGTTGGGAATCTCGAAAGCGCTGTAGACGTAGTTCGGTTCAATGTATTCGGTATCTTTAGCCAAATTTGATTTTTTCAGGGCTTTTAGCAAAGTGCGATCGCCCTTAACTACATATACATTGTCGCCCGCTGAGAATTCGCTGTTGAGTTGGGGTGCGACTTGGTACTGTTGGGCGATCGCATTTACTTCTTTCGCAATCTCAGCAGCACCCAAATCTTCGCGGAAATCCAGCACAATCGAGTCGTAAGTGCCTTGAGTAGCAAGTCCTGGGAAATTTGAAATCGCCCAGCCGAGCCCGATTAAAAATAAGCACAGAAGGAAAAACTTTTTCATTGCCGATCGTCCGTTTAGGGAAGGCGTGTTCACCACAATAACCCAATTTTCACCGCCAGCGCCAGTTTTCCTTGCTGTGGCTTGTGGATATCTCGCACGCGGGCGTTTGGTATTTTTCGGCTGTGGCTCTTGGTCGATCAAAAATTGCTCTAATTTATAGTTGAAATTGCAGAGCAAGTTTTAGGAGTTCAATTAATTGTATCATTAGAGAAGATCAGAAACAGAACAAGCGAGTATTTTCAACAAGGGTATTGCATGGAAAGAGGTTTAATGTGGCTGCCGCTGCTGGCAATTTTTATTTCTCTAGCTTGGGCTGGATGGAACGAGTATCAAAAGCTGGAAGCGTATCGCGTCTGGGCGGAACAATTCGCTAAAGCCAAGTACGATATTTATGCTGTACTCGGTCAGCAAGAAGACAGTTTAACTTGGGGAAAACCTACTCGCAGCGGGCCGGTAAATTTGCAAACATTTTCTTTAAAAAACGTGGAGTCGCTGCGGTTGTTAGTCAACTCTCAGGCAGTTGATTTAGAGTCACCGCCGAATTCGGGAAGTCCAATCGCCCTCGAATTTTTGTTCAAAGATGCGGCTGCGGTGCAGGTTCCTTTTACAGAAATTCCTCTAGCGACTAAATGGGGAAAATACTTGCAGCAAGAATTGCAGCGCTTTAGGTAAAAACACTCTCCGGCAGGGCAGCGTATAGGGAGCGTCTCAATGAAAGCAACCAAGCCCAAAATTGGAGTTTTGAGGCAGGAGACAGGAAGCAGGAGGTAGGAGGAAACAGGAAGAAGGAAAGAGCCAGAAGAAGTGTTTTTACCAATATGAGATGCTCCAAGCGTATAAGATGTTAACTCTGCTGCTTTAAGTTAAAAAAGTCTGTAAAACTGGTAGTAGAAATAGAGCTTACGCAACAAATCCTTTGAACTGCAATCTATAGGGTAAAGTACCCAGGGATCGCCCGGAGGACATGAGTTCTTGCAGTAAGTAGTAAGAGTAGTGTCCCCGTGCGCCCGCTCGTGTTCCGTGCGTACCTTCCAGTTAAAGTTATTGACCAGCGCGTCCTAAAACAGCTAAATTGCCAGCCCCCCAATCAGCGGAATGCAAACACAAGAATTTTTACAGCGCTATCAACAGGGAGAGCGCAACTTCGGTCACATTGACCTCAGCGGCGCTAGTTTAAGCGGTGTTAACCTGCGAGAAATAGACCTCACTGGTGCTAACTTGACCGGTGCTAACTTGAGCTGGTCTTTTTTGAGCAATGCCAAGTTGATAGGGGCTTGTTTGCGGCGCGCGGATCTCCGCAGTGCGGGGCTGGCTGGGGCGAACCTGAGCGGCGCCAATTTGAGCGGGGCAAATCTTGCTAAAGCGGATTTGCGCCTTGCTTGTTTGGAAGCAGCAGAACTCAATTGGGCCGCGTTCCCCGAAGCGGATTTGGGCGGTGCTAATCTTCAAGGAGTTAAATCTGACCAAATTAATTTGGCTGGGGCTAAACTCGACGGCGCAAAGTTGATGGTGGCGGAATTGATGGAGGCCAATCTCAACCGCGCCAGTCTTGTTGGTGCTAATTTAACGGGTGCTAATTTGCGGGAAGCGCATTTGGTGGAAGCGAATTTGCGATCGGCAATTTTAATCGGTGTAAATTTGATTGAATCTGACTTGAATGGCGCTCAAATGCGATCGGCAAATCTGACGGGCGCTGACTTGCACCGAGCTGTGCTGGCGGGTGCGGATTTGACTGAGGCGGTGCTGGATAACGCTGATTTGAGTCGAGCTAATCTGGCGGGTTCTTATTTATTGAAAGCGAGTTTCAAGAAGGCGCTTTTGCTGCGAGCTAACCTGCAAGGAGTGTATTTGCTGCGGGCGGATTTGAGCGAAGCTAATTTACGCAGTGCAGATTTGCGGAAAGCTGATTTGAGCGGCGCTTATTTGATGGATGCGATGTTGGGTGAGGCGGATTTAAGAGAAGCTTGTTTGATTGAGTGCCGTTTGATTCGGACGAATTTGGAGGGGGCGCAGCTTACGGGTTGCTGCATTCAAAATTGGCAAGTTCAAGATGTCGATCTGTCGAGAGTTGACTGCAGCTATGTTTTTACTCAGTTTGATTATAGTGCGAAAGTTGCGGCAAATCGCTTGCCGGTCGATCGCGATTTTGAGTCTGGGGAGTTGGGGCGGCAGCATCAAGAGGACAGTTCTATTGTGAAGGTGTTTTTTGAGGAAGCTCCTAATTGGGAGGCTTTGGTTTTTACGCTGCGTCGCGTGGAGCTGGAAAGCCGCGAACTCAAATTGAATGTTCAATTTTTTGAGTCTGCCGGAGAACAAAATTTACTGAGGCTGAGCGCGAACCGTTTGGTGAACGGCAAGATTTTGGGCGAGCGCATTTTGGAGCTTTATCCAGATATGTTGGAAAAGGTTTTAGCCAAGGACGCTGAAATTTTGAGTGTGCTCGACTTGGCTGTTCCTAGTAACAATGCGGAGCCGAGTCACAAGGAAATATTGCTCAGGAGACAGGAAATCTACCAGCGCATGGTGCGCCAAATTTCGTTTATTTTGATGTCTCAGACGCCGGATAAATTCTCCGAAAGCGTGCAGCGGCTGTTGGATTATTTGAAGCAGCAAGGTATCCCGACAGAGCAGATTCAAAAGAAAGTCATCAGTCAGGCGATCGTGCAGCGGGCCAAGCAAGACCCGGCTTTTCGGGACCAGTTGCTCGCGTGGGAGAAAACGGCGTCCGATCGCGTTCGCGGTTCGATGATGGGGGAAGCGGTGCGGTATGCGATCGCCCTTTTGATCGATTATTAACAGTTAATCGTTAACACTTGAAGCCCGCGGCCCGCTAATGCCCGCACTTGCTGTTCTGCGTGGGAAACTGCAAGCCTCGTGCAGCGGGCGAAGCAAGACCCGGCTTTTCGGGAACAGTTGCTCACGTGGGAGAAAACAGCTTCGGATCGCGATCGTTGTTCGCTAATGGGGGAAGCAGTGCGGTATGCGATCGCTCTTTTGTGGGAATAAATTGACATAGAATTGAAAAGCCAGTATCACAGTGTATACTTTTTATTTTTGAGATAAAAGTTTAGGAAGATTAGTTATAATTCCGAAATTGCTGCTCTCTACATTAAATATATCTTTTACCGTAGATTAAATATAGCTTTTGCACCATCACCAATATCTCGATACTGTTCGCTGCAACACGGTTGTTAGGCTGGGTGCTTTACCGTTTTGGCTGTCATTAATCCCCAAAACCAATTTATTTTATAGCGTTCTATATACACATCATTGTACCCAGCATCTTCTAGGATTCGCCTGCACTCTTGTTCGCCATAAGTCTTGAAGTGAGCGCGATCGAATCGACGGAGAAATATATCGAAAATACGGCACGTCCAATAGTCGTCACACCAATCTGTAATGACCAACTCCCCACCTGAACGAAGAACGCGGCGCATTTCTTGAAGTGCAGTCATAGGCTGATGAATGTAGTGAAACATATTGCATGAAACCACGACATCAAACTGTTCATCCTCGAAAGGGAGCTTTTGGGCCCATCCCTGAGACAATTCAATTGTCGGGGGAAGTCTCTGTCGAGCAACTTGCAACATTTCTGGCACTGGATCGACACCAAACAATCGAGATTGTGGGTAAGTCAATGCAAGCTGCTGAAGAAGTATACCTGTACCGCAACCGACATCTAGCACCCGATCGGTCGGTTGTAGTTTAAATCGGTTGAGTGTTTCTTGGGTCGTCGCTTGAATGTAGAACGACCATTTGACATCATAATCAGAAGCTAAACGCGAGTATTCTTGAACAACTGGATGGTTCTTGTGCAGATGGTTATCAGACATAGCATTGAGTTATTTAGCCACTATTAGCTGTTAGGTTCAAATGACTGACTGTATCATTGTTTCTTCTCATCGCAATTAATTTTAACTTCTATGTCTAATGGATTAATTCTGTTTACCAGTCTTGGCTCCTGAGTCGGCGATCGGCTAAGGCGCGGATTTGCTCGTCGGCGTCGGAAACTGCAAGCGATCGCAACAAAGGCACAACTCCGGGATTCTCGGGATAATGTTCGATAATCGCTTCGAGTGCTGTAAACCTGGGATTGTAAGGAAAAGAACCGTTTTGATTGTCAACATCGCTCAAAGCCCGATCGCGCAAAAACTCAAACATTCCCGGCTCGTCTTTCCATCCCCGCATTAACTCTACCAGGGCGATCGCCCGCACCTGCGAATCTTCTTCTTTTTGAGCTCTAATTTTCAGCCACTCGAAAGTTTGAGACTGATTTGTCCACCCCCGCGCTAACTTTTGCAAAGCGATTTGCCTGACAGCCGGACTCTCATCGCCCTCTGCTTTAGCCTCCAGCAGCATCCAAGTTTCAGGATTGTCCGGCCAGTTGTAAGCGAGTTCAAGCACCGCCGCTTGCCGCACCAGCGCTTCCCCAGAATCGAGCTGAATTTTCAGCCAAGACAAGGTTTCTGGGTGGTCGGGCCACCCCCGGACGATCGCCCGCACCAGCACGCTCAGCAGATGAGAATCTTGCTCTAACTCGACCAGGCTTTTGAGGAAAGGCAGCGTCTCCCCCCGGTGAGACCAGCGTTTTGCGATCTCTTCCACCGCAGTTTCTCGGACGTTGAGGTGTCTGTCTGACTCGGCGAGATTTTGCAACCAGCCAAAGACTTCGAGACTGCCTGACGCCAGTGCGGCGACAGCTTCCACTACTACTTGCCGCACTGTCCAGTAATCCTCGGAATCAGCTATTTTTTTCAGCAGGGGCAGGGTTTCTGGGTGGTCGGGCCAACCTGCCGCTATCTGTTTTAGGGCTATTTCGCGCAGGTCGGCGTCGCGATCGCTCAATGCTATATTTTTCAAAAAAGTCAGAGTTTCGGGGTTCCCGGGCCAGCCAGAGGCAATTGCTTGCACTGCTGAGCGCCGGACGCTCGCACTCGCGTCGGACTCGGCTTTAGTCTTCAGCAGCGGGTAAATGTCTGGTTCGTCGAACCAGTGCGAGGCCAATTCTTCTAAGGCTGCTGTCCGCACTTCTTTGCTGCTGTCGGATTCGGCTAGGGTTTTCAGCAGCAGGCAAACGTCGGTTGCAGCAGGCCAGCCCGCTGCCAACTCCCGCACCGCTACGGTTCGCAGGATAGAACTTCCTGTCTGGGCAAGGTTTTTGAGCAGGGAGGCAGTGCCTAAAAGGCTGTGCCAACCTCTGGCTATTTCTTGCCACGCTGCGACTCGCACTCCCAAATTTTCGTCGGATTCGGCGGCGCTTCTCAGTAGCAGCAAGGTATCTGTGCGATCGGGCCAATTAGAGGCTAACTGTTCGAGTGCTGCGGTGCGGACTGCGGGACTTTGATCGAACTGAGCCAGGGCACTCAGCAGCGGCAAGGTATCGCTCGTGTCTGCCCAACCACAAGCCATTTCTCGCACACAGGTCGATCGCACTGCCCAGCTTGGATCTGATTTGGCGAGGTTTTTGAGCATCAGGTAAATTTCTGGCTGATCTGGCCAACCACGGGCTATTGCTTCGACTGCTGTGGCTCGGACTTCGCCACAGTCACTGGAGTGAGCGAGTATTTTCAGCCAGGGCAGGGTTTGCGGGTCGTTTTTCCAAGTTTGGGCGATCGCGGCGATCGATCGATTGCGAATTTGATAAGTTTCCTGCAATTCTTGAGCGCTTTGATAAAGAATCAGGAAACCCGTGCCGTATTGCGATAACTTTTTTAAAGCGTTTAACAGTTTTTTTTCGGTTTTTTTATTAACCTCATTTTTAACTTTTAACAGGCATTGCGCTGCTAAAAACAAATTAATAAATTTTTCTTGTTGACCGTTTTGAGCTGTGAGATATTCTATAATTTGGCTCGCTGTTTCTTTGTCAAGCCTAGCTGCAATTTCTCTGAGGACTTCGTGCAAAGATTCGTCCCGCCAGTGCTGGCCGAAAACTTGTATGTTGAGCTCGCCCCAAGTCAGTTGACCGATTTTGAGTTGGGCATGGATTAACTCTGCTACAGTCTGAGGATTATTTTCGGAAACAAGTTTTTTTAACAACATACCGATACCCTGCCCCTGAAGTTTGTTTGCATTGACAATCCTCGCATCAGCTCCGATATTAGTTGAGATTTTTTTGAGCGAGCCTGAAGTATGGGACCAATCGACTCTATTTTATACGAAAAATACTGAGTCGGGAGGGCCCCAATGCAAAATCCGCCAGCACCCACAGGAATGTTAGGTGGTGGCGGATGGCGATCGAATAATTAAGCCGCTGAATCTAACTAACAGCTACTTGGACGCGATCGGCTACAACCCGAACCGCAAAAGTAGGAATCTTTACCGTTTCATCATCCAGACATTGCCCGGTAGTCAGACTAAAGTTTTGCTTGTAAATGGGAGAAGCAACTTTGAGAGTGCCGTTGCGATCGCCCACAAGTCCCCGCGACAAAACAAAAGCTTTGCTAAACGGGTCGTAATTGCTAAGCGCATAAACTTCATCTCCGTTTCCAACTCGGAAAATCGCCACTTGTTCGCCTTTAACTAAAGCGCAAACTCCAGTATAAGGGGCGATCGCATACAGAGAACACACATCTACCCAAGTAGTAACCGTATCCGAAACTTGTAATGATTGAACCATCTTCTTTTCCTGTTAATTTACTTTAATCTCGTTCCCAGTCTCCGGCTGGGAACGTAGGTTTCGAGGCTCTGCCTCGCCGAAGGAGGCTCTGGCTCACGGTTTTAGGAGGCAGAGCCTCCGGGACTTCATTCCCAGGCTCTACCTGGGAATGAGATTAAGCGAGATTAAATCTTGCTCGCTCCCCTGATTCAAGGGGAGGGCTGGGGAGGGGTTATTCCGAAACTCCAACCAGAGCCTTTTCATGTTCGTTAGCAGGCCGCGTTTGTCCCCGTTCCGCAACACGAACAATACTCGGATCGGGCAAATCGGAATTCACAAAATGCTGGAACCGCTGCACCTTTTGTGGGTCTTCAATCGTCGTTTTCCACTCACATTGATAAGTATTCACTAAATGTTCCATCTGCGCTTCTAATTCAGCACAAATCCCCAGAGAATCCTCAATTATCACCTGTTTCAAGTATTCAACCCCGCCCTCAAGTTTGTTCAACCAAGTAGCAGTGCGTTCTAATCTGTCTGCCGTGCGGATGTAGAAAACCAAGAATCGATCGATATATTTAATCAGCGTTTCCTTATCGATATCCGTCGCCAGCAAAACCGCGTGTTGTGGCTTAATGCCGCCATTGCCGCACACGTACAAATTCCAACCATTCTCCGTCGCAATTATCCCAAAATCCTTGCTTTGAGCTTCCGCGCATTCGCGAGTGCAACCAGAGACAGCAGATTTGAGCTTGTGGGGCGATCGCAAACCGCGATACCGCAATTCAACCTCGATCGCCAAACTCGTAGAATCCTGCACCCCAAAGCGGCACCAAGTGCTGCCAACACAAGATTTTACAGTACGCAGAGCCTTACCGTAAGCGTGTCCCGACTCAAATCCCGCATCAATCAACCGACGCCAAATATGCGGCAATTGATCCACGCGAGCTCCAAACAAATCAATCCGTTGCCCGCCAGTAATCTTAGTATAAAGCCCAAAATCCCTGGCAACTTCTCCCAAAACAATCAACTTATCGGGAGTAATTTCTCCCCCCGGTATTCGCGGCACCACCGAATAAGTACCGTCGCGCTGAATGTTTGCCAAAAAGTAATCGTTCGTATCTTGCAAACCGACGTGAGACTTCTCTAAAATATGGTCATTCCAAGTAGAAGCGAGCATCGAACCAACAGCAGGCTTGCAAATTTCGCAGCCCTTACCTTTGCCGTGTCTTTCAATCAACTCCTCAAAGGTTTTAATCTCTTGAGAACGCACTAAATGGTACAATTCTTGACGGGAATATTCAAAATGTTCGCAGAGATTATTTTTGACGGCAAACCCAGCTTTCTTCATCTCCGCCTTGAAGATATCCGTCACCAAAGGCACGCACCCGCCGCAGCCAGTCCCAGCTTGAGTGCATTTCTTGACGCTGGCAACATCCGTTAAATTGCGATCGCGAATCGTTTCACAAATCTGCCCTTTGGTAACATTATTGCAAGAACAAATTTGAGCCGATTCCGGCAAACTGTCTACTCCAAAACCCGCCGGGAATCCCCCTTCTCGCGGTGGCATTAACAAATCTTCGGGATGCGGCGGCAGAGCAATTTCATTTTGCATGAATTGCAGCAAAGTGCCGTAAGCCGAAGCATCTCCCACGAGAATTCCGCCTAAAATCCGGCTGCCGTCTTGATTTAAAACTAATTTTTTGTAAATGCCTTGGAAGGTGTCAGTGACAACAATTTCTTTAGCATCCGCCGACTTGGGAAAAGGATCTCCAAAACTAGCGACATCCACCCCCAATAATTTGAGTTTAGTGGACATATCCGCACCTGTAAAAGTGCTTGTGGAACTGGCATCTTGCCCGTCATCCGCTACAATGCTCAAAATATCTGCTGCTACGCTTGCCATTGTATACCCAGGCGCAACTAAGCCGTAGATGCGATTTTGATAGAGCGCACATTCTCCGATCGCATAAATGTCAGGATCGGAGGTTTGGCAGCTATCATTAATTACAATGCCACCGCGTTCTCCTACTTCTATACCGCAACTTCGGGCAATTTCGTCGCGGGGGCGAATGCCAGCAGAAAACACAATCATATCTGTTGCCAATTCCGAACCGTCAGCAAACAGCATTTTAGTAACTTTGCCATCTTCGCTGACAATTTCTGTGGTAGATTTGCTGGTATGAACCGAAACCCCCAACTCTTCTATTTTGCTGCGAAGAATTGCACCGCCCATCTCGTCAACTTGCACCGGCATCAGCCGCGATGCAAACTCAACTACGTGAGTTTTTAGACCCATATTTTGGAGCGCGTTTGCACATTCTAGACCTAACAAGCCGCCGCCAATTACTACACCAGTATTGCAATTTTTAGCGTAATCTAACATCGCTTCCAGGTCGTCAATTGTCCGGTAAACAAAAGTTCCTGTAGCGTCTTTGCCTTTAATTGATGGCACAAATGGATAGGAACCTGTCGCGAGAACAATTTTGTCGTAGGGAACTTTTAAACCGTTGGCTGAAGAGACTATTTTGTGTTCCCGGTTAATGGCGACTGCTTTGTCGCCGATGTGAATTTTTATGTCATTTTCTTGATAAAATCCCGGTGCAACTAAAGATAAATCTCCCGCTGTTTTGCCAGAGAAAAATCCGCTGAGGTTTACGCGATCGTAAGCAACGCGCGGTTCTTCACAAAAAGTAATTAAATTCCAGTGTTTGGCAGCATCCGAGCTGACCATTAACTCTAGGAACTTGTGACCTACCATGCCATTGCCGATTACAAGGAGGTTTTTTTTGGCTGTCATTAGAATCTCTTTTATCCCGTTTATCAGTCGTTGGGTTTATTAATATAAGACTTTATTGTAAACTTTTGTACTTATATATACAAAAAATGGATGTTTATGCAATTGTCGAATACTTTCGATTGCATTTTTGCATGGCATGATGTGTGCGATCGACTTAAGTAGGTGCGTCAGTCGATTTTAGATTTTAGATTTTAGATTTTAGATTTACTTCACAGTTAAGTATGGTGCATCAGCTAAGTATTTTTGACAAAACGATTAACATTTTTACTGTGACGCACCTTACAGTTTTCTAATTTTTAATTATTATTTAAGCTCCCATGCTCGAATACTGCTTCAAGCCCTGCCGCCAAAGCCAGCGATTCCACACAAAAAATACCGCACTCCAACCCAACATTACCAACAAACTGCGGCCTACATCTACGGGCAATCCGATCAAGATTGAAGCGGGAAAATGAATCAAATAAGGAAAAGGGGTCCACAAAACTACTTCGCGCACGGGTGCGGGAAACACTTCTAAGGGCGCGGTAATTCCCGATAAAAACAGGTAAATTAAAGACCAGAATTGCTCGATCGCACTTGCCCTTTCCAGCCAAAAAGCAAACAGCGCAAAAGTATACTGTATCAGAAACCGCAAACAAAAAGTCAAGACGATAACCAACAAAAATAGCAAAAACCTGCCCAAACTCGGCAGCCAAAAAGACTGCGGGTAAATTGCAAAAAATAGCAGCACTAATCCGAATACAAAGGGCAGCCTTGCAAACCTTTCGGAAACGTGAGATACGAAGTGGTGCCATACGGGATCGAGAGGCTGCAACAATCTATTAGATAGCTTGCCTTGCACTACTTCCTTTTCAAACTCCCAAATTACCCAAACTACATTTACTTGCCTGACAATGAAAGTGGCTAAAAAATAACGGGCAAAGTCGAGGGAATTCAGCCCAAATTGACCAGTCTTGGCCGCCTGCACCCAAACACCCATCAAGATAAATGGCAAAGCTCCCGACAGGGCCCACAAAAACAATTCTGCCCGGTATTCGAGCATATAAGCGTAGTAGGTAAATAACAAAGTTTTAGCAATTTTGATTGATTTTGTCATATCATTTTTAGATTTAATTTTTCAGTTTTAGCAACGGGCAAGATGCCCGTTCCACACAACATTGAAACTTTAGTAAAACAGATATCTTGCCTGTTATGGATCATGAACCCAGCCAAAAACATTACACTTTTCCCGTGCGGAAAACGCGACCGATTACCTCTTCAACGGGCGGATCGGTAACAGTCAAATCTATCACTTCCAACTCCGCCAAAATCTTCGCCACGCTCACCGTCAGCTCTTCCCTTTTCACTAAAAAACGCACCGATTGTCCCTCAATAGATTCTACCTCCCCGTAAGCAAAAGCACTATCTTTTGCCAGCGGCTTAGCTAATTTTACCTGAACTTCCCGATAAGGTGCAAACCTGTCGAGCAATCCGTCTAAACTGCCATCATAAACTAATTGGCCTTCATGGATTAACAAAACGCGCTTGCACAAAGCAGTAATGTCGGCCATGTAATGGCTCGTCAACAGCACCGTTGCTTGATAGCGCTCGTTATATTCTCGCAGAAATTGCCTGACGCTAAACTGTGCGTTGATATCCAAACCTAAAGTCGGTTCATCTAAAAATAATACTTCCGGCTGGTGCAGCAGGGCCGCCATCAATTCAGCTTTCATGCGTTCGCCTAAAGAAAGCTTTCGTACCGCCTGATTTAACTTGCCTTCTAGTGACAGCATCTCTGTCAATTCTCCGACTCGCCGCCGATAATCTGTATCGGGGATGCCGTAGACAGCGGCATTGATTCGCAGAGAGTCAAGCACAGGTAAATCCCAAATTAACTGCTGTTTCTGCCCCATCACTAAGGTGATTCTTTGCAGAAAATCTGCTTCCCGACGAAAAGGAGTGCGATCGCACACTCTCACCGTACCAGCCGAGGGATAAATCAAACCAGTCAGCATTTTCAGCGTAGTAGTTTTGCCCGCACCGTTAGCACCGAGAAACCCCACCACTTCCCCCGGTTCAATACTGAAAGAAACGCCCTCAACTGCTTTGATATTGCGGTAAGTGCGACTAAAAAAGTGTCGCACTGTTCCTTTAAGCCCGGGTTCTTTAATCGCTACCGGATAAACTTTGCTCAAGTCTTCAACTAAGATAATTGGCATCGGTTCAAATTTTAACTTTTATTTTAATCTAGGGTATTTCCATCAGGCTTGTGCCAAGATGGAGCGATCTAGCTGTCTAGTATGGTACGCCAGGGATTGCTCGATCGCTCACAGGAAGTAACTGTGTTCTGGCGCACCCTAATAAGCTGTAGAATATTGCACAATATCCATGCTCACATTGCACCAAGTTTACAAATATGGTACTCACCCCAGATAATTCAGGCATCTCTCGTTTGGTAGGAGACAATTCTTCTGAAAATATTACACTTGCACCAGGACAACTTGCTAGTTTTCCTGGGGGACTTTGGATGGTGGGCGGCAATGATACTGTCAGGGGCTCGTCAGATGCAGAACGGATTTTCGGCAACGATGGTAAAGACAGTCTGTTAGGCGGTGTCGGCAATGATTCTATTTACGCCGGCAAAGATGATGACGATGTTTTGGGAGAAACTGGCGACGATTTCTTGACAGGAGATAGAAATAGCGATTTCCTTGATGGGGGTGCGGCAAATGATTTGCTGCGCGGAGGACAAGGTGTTGATTTGTTAGTGGGCGGAGAGGGTAATGATACTTTAATTGGCGACAGAGAGGTGGATATTTACCAAGGTGGTGCAGGGAACGATGTATTTGTTTTGAGAGTCGATCAAGCGGGAAGCAGAGTAGTTGGAATTGAAGTTCCTGACGCGGTAATTGTGGATTTTGATAAGTCTAGCGATTCGATTGGAATTAGTGTGGCATTTACCAGCAGCAATATTTCCTTGGAAGAGGTAAGTTATAGCTTGAACGATCCGAGACTGCTGCTGATCGATCCTGCAACTGTAACGGGGGGAACGAGTTTGTTAGCCAAGGGTGGCATCTCGCGGCAAAGTCTCGATCCCGATGGCAACGGCCGTGTAGAAGCTACTAATATTAGATTTGGTTTTACTAATGCTTTGTTGGGTACTGTGTTGAACGTGACCCCAGCCGATTTAAACGGTCGTTTTATTAATGCTAGTTCTTTGCTTTGAAGCAGCTAATTGATTAATTATCTCTCAAGAACGGGCATCTTGCCCGTTCCACAAAAAAAACTAAGTTTTTGTGGAACAGGCATCTTACCTGTTCTTCAGTTGCGTTTTTCCATTGCCCACTGCATCAAACCGGGGAACAAACGATAAGCTTCCGATGCCAAAAAAGCAGGACCGACGGTAACTTCTGCACGCTGGTTTTTCACAGCATCCCAAATAGCTTTAGCAATATCTTCTGGCTGAGTTGCCCACTCAGATTTTAGCATTTTGCTCATTTGCTGGCGGCGCAATTCGACTCCGGGTTCGTCTCGATCGCGAAATTGAGCTCTTTCTAAAAAATCGCTGTTAATCAAGCCGGGATGCACGGCGCAAACGTGAATACCTTGAGGCGCTAATTCCAATCGCAAAGTTTCTGTTAAACCGGTTACTGCATATTTGCTGGCACAATAAGCAGTCATTTGAGGCAAAGGCATTTTGCCACCAATAGAACCAACATTAACTATTGTGCCAGTTTTTCGTTGCAGAAAATGTGGCAAAATTTCTTGAATTGTGTTAACGCATCCCCAAAAATTGGTATTCATTAATTGCTGCCAGTCTTCGGAGGTAGTGTGCTCGATCGCCCCCGCGAGACAAATGCCAGCATTGTTAACTAAAACATCGATGTTGCCGCAGGCATCTAGGGCTTTTTGGACGATCGCGCGCACTTGGTGAATGTCGCCGACATCCCCCGGAATAGCTACAGCGGAAGTACCTTCTCGCTGCACTTGAACCGCTGCTGCTGCCAATCTCTCTGGCTGGCGAGCTACCATCACTACATCGTAACCTTTACTTGCAAATAAAATTGCTGTTGCTTTGCCACTTCCTTGAGAAGCGCCTGTAATCAAAACTGTAGGAGCCATAGATAGTTATAAATTGTAAGTGGTAATTGTTTTTTTGCGATATTGAAACTATAACAGAGGTTAGATAATTTTAGGCGCGACCTCTATTAATAATTATTGAGTATAGGATTTTTTTGTGCTTCGCGAACGGGCTTTTTTTAACGAACCGCGAAGGCGCGAAGGACACGAAGGAAGAAAGGAGAAGAGAAGATGAGAAGAAGAGAATAGAAATTATTCATAATTTGTGCGAAAATTGCTTTGTAAATTTTCCCAATGCCCAATGCCCAATGCCCAATGTCTAAAAAATGAATCTTCCGAAACAAGCACCTAATTGGTCGATCGCCCTAGTGTTAATTATCGGCGTTTTAGCCGTCTCAACTTCCTCAATCTTAATTCGGCTGGCTAACTTTTCAGCAGGGGCGGGCGGTTTGGGTTTCAGTCTGGTACTCGCGGCCTCTCGTCTGACTTTATCTGCTTTAATTCTGCTTCCGGCTTGGCGGAAAATTCAGTGGAACGCCCTGCAACCGGGAACTCGGCGCTATGCTGCTGCTGCGGGTTTGTGTCTTGCCCTGCATTTTGCCCTCTGGATTACCTCACTTTCTTATACTTCGATCGCCGCCTCGACTGCCCTCGTCACCACTAATCCTGTCTGGGTAGCGCTGTTATCGCGCTTCTGGTTCGGGGAAAAACTCAGCAAAATGTCGATCGCCGGCATTACTATAGCCCTGACTGGGGGAATCGCGATCGCCCTCGGAAGTGCCGGCGCAGCCGATGCTGGCAGCAGCCAACTGTTGGGCGATTTCCTGGCTCTGGCTGGTTCCTGGGCTGTCAGCTTGTATTTGCTGCTGGGCCGGGAAGCTCAGCGGCGGGGACTGGGAATTGGTGGCTATATCGCGATCGCCTATACTGTTGCTGCGATCGTCCTGCTGCCTCTCCCGTTCGCCTTCGGCACTACTTATACTAATTACCCCGACATTGTATATTTTTATATTTTGTTAACGGCCGCTTTGCCTCAGTTAGTCGGCCACACCATTTTGAACTGGGCCGTAATGCAGATTTCCCCAACTCTGGTAACTCTTGCCATCTTGTTTGAACCGGTTGGGGCGAGTTGGTTGGGTTATTTGCTGTTTGGGGAAGTGCCTGGGCCGGCGGTACTCGCAGGTGCTGGGGTGCTGCTGTTGGGGGTAGCAACCGCTACCGTCGGAGCAAAAAAAATTACTGTCAACAGTTAAGAGTTAACAGTTTTCGACATTGCCACTACAGTTGCCGTGAGTCAGAATAAAACAAATTAGGGCTTAAAAACCCCAATAACTCATCAGTGAAATATCGATTCAAAACTATCAAAGGTCTGAGTAATGACTAATAATACTCGGCTGCCTTTAGGAGAATAAAATTATGCTGCCAGAACAACTACAGCGGATTATCGGCTACTTTATCGAAGAAACCACAGAACAGATCCAAATTATCGGGCAAGGCTTGCAAGATCTGCAAAATACCGTGCCAGATCCCCAAAGAATACACCAGCTCATCCGAGCCTCGCACTCGATTAAAGGGGGAGCAGCTATGCTCGGATTTAGCAGCATTCAGCGCATTGCTCATCGTTTGGAGGATTATTTAAAGCTGCTGAGAGAATGTCCGATCGCCATTGATAGCAGGCTACAATCCCTCTTAAGCGAAGTTTTTGATATTTTAGTAGCCCTTGTGTCAAAGGTTTCTAAGGGTTTTGGGCTCAAGCACGAAGACGCAAACCAAATGCTATCAATCGCCGAACCAGTTTTTGACGAACTCGACGCTTACCTGAGATTGCGAATTCCCACTCGCCTGACGGTGAGAGCTACTACGGACGAACATATTCACGTTTTCTCCGGTTACTGCACCTCCCTGAGCGAATTTTCCTCGACTATCGCTTCGCGCGTCGGTTTGCTCGGAGGCACTATTACCCGCCACGATCAGGATAGCCAGGGTCTACGCCTTTGTATTGACATTTACCTGCCGCCTTACACCAGGATCGAAAACATCCGCCAAGCTGTCGAACTCTCCGGCGCTATTATCGGGAATGTTCAGACGCAGCGGGACTTTTCGCTGCTGGCGACTGCGGATTATCCGGTTTACCAAAGTGCGATCGAACCTCCCGCAATTTGCATCGGATGCCGCTACTATTACGGCAGAAGCGATGGCGGCTACCTGCTCAACTGCACGATCCATCCCCGCGGCCCGGAAACCGAAGATTGTCGCGATCGGGAACCGGAATAAGCAGTAGAAAATCTGGACTCTGATCCCCGATTTGCAACCAGGGAAAACTTTCTTCTGAAACCTATATTCTCCCTGACATCTTTGACATTACCCCGACCAAATTATTTTTGAGTTCCTAGATAATTACATCCTTCTCTCCCAGATAACTAAATCCTTCTTCCTCTGGAGAGCTCCCCTAACAACTGATACTGCAACTCGAATTAATTGCATCATGCTTGCAGGATGAGCGATCGCCCAGACATTGATTGTCAGACAAGTGATTCCCATAACTAACAAGATGTATGTCGGAGGCATTACTACCCCGATCGCGAACCAGCAAAAAACGTGAAATATCATTGCTGTAGCCCAAAGGCTGGCGACAACCACAGACGCCCAAATTTGTATTCGAGGTCGGTTTAGCGCTGTCAAAATCACTGTCAGCAAAGTAGTCAGCAAGTTTGCCGGAACTAAAAAGGCACAGATAGCTATGCAGTAGGTATGAGAAAATTCAGTAACTGTATTGAAGTCGATCATCAGTCTAATTGTCGGGCCTGTTGGATATACTTAAAGAGCTTAGCGTGACTTGACTTTCAGATCTTGTCACCCTTACCTTAACTTAATATTTCAGTAAGTAGGCCGCTCTGGAGACGCATTTCTCTCCCGCTTTTCCAGCAGGCAAAATTTTACCACAAATATTAAAGTTTTGGGAAATTATTAAACATACTTGAAGAATGGCAAAAATTGCTGTGATAATTAACATCGGGAAGCGATAGTATAGAAGAGCCAAGTCGGTAAAATTTCTAGAAGGCTGAGGCTGGTCTAACAGCAACATATACTGCAGGCTGGTTTTCGACTAAATCATTTTTGATTCGCTGAGTATCGGATGATTGATTCTCAGTGTCCGTCCCAGGATCGAGCCGTTATGCGATCGAACAATATGAGATTATAAAAAAGCCAATTTGCTCTCAAATTTCAAATCATTAGAACCCTCTCGAAATTATACAGCGGAAGGCAAAGCAAATGGATCGACAAATCACAATTCCCGCACTCGAAGAAGTTGACTTGACAAACTGCGACAGAGAACCCATTCACCTATCGGGTCACATTCAGCCACACGGGGTGCTACTTGTGGTACGAGAACCTGAACTACAAATAGTGCAAGCCAGCAAAAATACGCAAGATTTGTTAGGAATTGATGCAGAAAGTGCGATCGGTCAAGATTTAAGCTTATTATTCGATAAAATTCAACTAGAAAAACTCAAGACCTGTTTGCGGAAGGAAAACTTAAAAACCGTCAATCCCATTAAACTCACTGTTGAAAAAGCAGGTAAATATTTAGAATTTGACTGCATTCTTCACCGAGAAGAAGAAGAAGTTTTGATGGTCGAGTTAGAATTAGCCACCAGCCCAGAAAATCTTTCTGTTTTTAGCTTTTATAATTCAGTGAGAGCGACTGTCAGCAAAATTCAAAGCGCCCCGAATCTCAAGGAATTATGTCAACTAACAGTAGAAGAAATTAGGAAAATATCGGGGTTTGATAGAGTTATGGTCTATCAATTTGACCCCGAAGGCAACGGCGCTGTGATCGCTGAAGCTAAAGCAGAAAAGCTGAGTCCTTTTTTAGGATTAAACTACCCCAGCTCAGATATTCCCAAACAAGCCAGAAAACTGTATTCGTTAAATTGGTTGAGGTTAATCCCAGATATTAATTATCAACCAGTCCCCCTTGTTTCAGGCAAGAATGCGGCTTCCATCCAGCCCCTAGACCTCAGTTTCACCGTGTTGAGAAGCGTTTCTCCCATTCACATAGAATACCTGCAGAATATGGGCGTTGCAGCTTCGATGTCAATTTCTTTAATCAAAGACCAAAAGCTGTGGGGATTGATTGCTTGCCATAACTATACACCAAAATACCTCAACTATGAATTGCGCGCCGCCTGCGAATTTATCGGGCAAGTAATGTCCTTAGAACTGCAATCAAAAGAAGGAAACGAAGACTACGACTATAAACTACACTTAAAATCTATTCTCACCAAGATTTTTGAAGACATCTCCACCTCCGAAAACTTGTCACAAGTGTTAGTTAAATGTCAGCATAATTTGCTGGAAGCAGTCAACGCCCAGGGAGCAGCAATAGTATTTGGAGACAATTGCTATCGAGTCGGGCAAACACCTCAGGGAGAAGCGCTCAAATACTTAACTCAGTGGGTGCAAAATAACCTAAACAAAGAAATTTTTTATACAGACTCGCTGACCAAATGCTATCCAGAAGCTGAGGAATTTAAAGACACAGCCAGCGGTTGTTTGGCCGTAGCAATATCGCCGACTCAGAAAATATACGTTTTGTGGTTTCGCCCGGAAGTAATTAAGACCGTAAATTGGGCGGGCAACCCCAACAAACCAGTTGAAACCGATGAAAATGGCAACCCCCGACTGTCTCCTAGGAAATCCTTCGAGCTGTGGAAAGAAAATGTGAGGTACAAATCGTTGCCTTGGAAACAATGCGAAATAGACGCTGCATTGGAACTGAGAAAAGCAATGATTAATATAGTGCTTTGCCAAGTCGATAAACTAGAAAAATTAAATACAGCACTAGAAGCATCCGTCGCCAGAGAGCGCGAAAAAACTGCTAATTTAAAAACAGCGATGTCCGAGCTTAAGCGGGCGCAAACTCAATTGGTGCAAAGCGAAAGAATGTCAAGTTTGGGACAGTTGGTGGCGGCGGTAGCTTATGAAGTCACTAACCCGATTAACTTCATCTACGGAAATCTTAGCTATGCCAACGAATACAGTCAAAAAATGATCGATTTATTGC
The DNA here is from genome assembly GCF_036705345.1 of Microcoleus sp. B3-D2. Lineage (NCBI taxonomy): Bacteria > Bacillati > Cyanobacteriota > Cyanophyceae > Oscillatoriales > Microcoleaceae > Microcoleus > Microcoleus sp. B3-D2. The sequence goes on along the minus strand of NZ_JAUBUG010000034.1, from coordinate 50,337 downwards.
AGCTTTACGAGCAGCAATATCCGTCGCCTTCGCCAGAAATTCAAGCACAAATTGAAGCAGTAGAATTAGAGTTTATAGTTGAAGACTTACCGAAGTTGCTGGGTTCAATGAAAGTAGGAGCTAACCGCATCCGCGAGATAGTTCAGTCGCTGCGAAACTTCTCTAGAATTGACGAAGCAGAGATTAAACCAGTTGACATTCACGACGGATTGGACAGCGCTTTGCTGATTTTGAGCAACCGACTCAAACCGAAACCCGATCGCCCCGCAATTCATCTTATCAAAGAATATGGCTCTTTGCCTTTGGTTGAGTGTTACGCAGTTCAAATCAACCAAGTATTTATGAATGTACTGACAAATGCAATTGATGCTCTCGAAGATGCCTTTGTCAACAAAAATTTATCGTCGCACGGGGGCGGCGAAGAAGAGTCACTCAAGTGCGGACAAATTCGGATTGTGACTGAACTTTGTCCCGGAGAAAAAGCCGTAGCAGTTCGGATCGAGGACAACGGTTGGGGCATGGAAGAAAAAGTTCGCCAGAAAATTTTTGAGCCGTTTTTTAGCACAAAACAGGTGGGCAAAGGTGCGGGGATAGGTTTGGCGATTAGCCACGAAATTGCGGTTGAACAACACGGGGGCAAATTGACTTGCATTTCAGCCCCCGGAGAGGGAACCGAGTTGATTATTGAGATTCCCTTGAGCCAAACTCATCCCACACCCATTGTCAAGTAAACAAAGTCCGCGCTAGCGAAGCTATCCCGAATGGTAGGGAATCGCCCAAATTCAAAAATCGAAAATTCGATTAAAATACAAAAGCAGCTAAGTAGATTTGAGCCAATTCAGAGGAAGCTAGTATGACTGAAAAAAAAACCGCCCAATGGGATGCCGGCCGGTTTCTCAAAACCTTGGCTTATTTCGGCGTCATTCCCTTCATTGGCAGCATTAGCTGGCTGCAACAACTCTTTGGAAGCAGCAGCAAAACTAAAAAAGACCAACCCAAACTGGTACTGGTAGCCGGTGCTACCGGCGGCGTCGGGAAGCGAGTTGTCAAGCGGCTGCAACAGCGGGGATATAGAGTGCGAGCCCTCGTCAGAGATGCTAAAAGAGCAACAGAAATTCTCGGCAATAATGTCGAATTAGTCGAAGGAGATATCACTCTGCCAGAAACCCTAACACCGTTAGTAACCGATGGCATAGAAGCAGTTATCTGCTGCACAGGCACCAAAGTTCAACCAGTAGAAGGAGACACCCCAACGCGGGAAAAATACTATCAAGGCATCAAATTTTATATGCCGGAAGTGGTGGATGTCCCCGAAATTGTCGAATACAAAGGCATCAATAATTTAGTGCAAGCTGTTCGCCGCCCGCTAATTCAAGCAGGCGAAAAAATAATTTTTGACTTCACAAAACCCAGTCAAGATTTAAAAGAAACTTGGGGTGCGCTCGACGACATTGTGATGGGCGGCACTAGCGAAAGTTCGATCCGGCGGACAGACAATACAGCTATATTCACAGGCAATGTTTCTACTGCAAACTCGGGCGGTTTTGCTTCGGTGCGTACCCGCAACTTCGATCCTCCGCTTAATCTCGCAGGATTTAGCGGCCTCCAACTGCGGGTCAAAGGAGACGGCAAGCGCTACAAATTGATTGTTCGCAACGAAGCTAAATGGGATGGAATTGGCTATTGCTATTCGTTTGATACTGTTTACAATACCTGGATTACTATCACCGTTCCTTTTGATGAGTTAATTCCAGTATTTCGCGCGAAAACTGTCAAAGATGGCTCTAAATTTGATGCCAGCACTATTTTTTCTTTTCAGTTAATGTTGAGCAAGTTTGAATATGACGGCGCGCTCAACCCGAAATTTACACCGGGTATTTTTCAACTGGAGTTAGAATCTATTAAAGCTGATGGGGTACAGACTTTGCCGCGATTTGTGATGGTGAGTTCGGCAGGAGTTACCCGCCCGGGCCGTCCGGGAATTAACTTGGAAGAAGAACCGCCGGCAGTCAGGATGAATGATATGTTGGGGGGGATTTTGACTTGGAAGCTGAAAGGGGAAGATTGTGTGCGATCGAGCGGCATACCTTATACTGTTGTCAGACCTTGCGCTTTGACTGAAGAACCGGGAGGAAAAGCTTTAATATTTGAGCAAGGAGACAATATTAGGGGCAAAGTCAGTCGGGAAGATATTGCAGAATTGTGCGTGCAGGCTTTGGAACAACCTCAAGCTTGCAACGTTACTTTTGAGGTGAAAGAGGGGGAAAATGGCAGTCCTCCGGGAGAATGGCAGGGTTTGTTTGCGGGAGTTAAATAACATATAGCACTTCTTATAGCAATCCTAAATGAGATGTAGGGGTAGTGCCCCCGTGCCTACCCCGGCCTCATGGGGGCAACCACGGGGGGTTTGCCCCTACAAGAATTACACAAATGATTTAGGATTGCTATAGTAAAATGAGGTACGCTTGGTGATTGGTAATTAGTAATTGGTAATTGAGAAAAAGGCTCTCGCCTGCCAGCATACCTCACTTCTTTGAGAAGTGCTATGTGATAACCAATCTTGAGTCAAATTAAATGAACCGCGAAGACGCAAAGGACACGAAGGAAGAGAAAGAAAAAGATGCAGTTCTTCCTTCGCGCTCTTCGCGTCTTCGCGGTTTAATCATTCCGGTGTAACTGGATTTGGTATGATGAATAAAACAATCACCAATAATTAATAACCAATAACTAATAACTAATTTATGTCTGTGACTTTTTCCCGACGCTCCTTGACGCCTTATTTGTTTTTGCTACCTGCTTTATTTATTTTGAGTTTGACTGTTTTGTGGCCGGCGGTGCAAGCTTTTTATTTGAGTTTTACCAACTACGAATATGATTTAACTCAAATGCCGCAGTGGGTGGGTTTAAAGAATTTTAACAGGTTGTGGGGCGATCGCACATTTTGGCAAACTTTGACGAATACGCTGCTGTATCTCGCTTGCGTTGTGCCTGTATTGGTTGTTCTACCGTTGGGAATGGCGATTTTGTGCAACCAAAAACTTAAGGGGATGAACTGGTTTCGAGCAGCATACTACACGCCGGCGGTGATTTCAATGGTTGTCGCCGGGATTGCTTGGAAGTGGCTGTTTGCTGAGACTGGACTGCTGAATCAGTTGGGGGAATTGTTGGGTTTACCTCCTGTTTCTTGGCTGGCTAATCCGAAGCTAGCAATCTTTAGCGTCATGGCAGTTACTATCTGGAAAGGATTGGGCTATTACATGGTGATTTATTTGGCAGGGCTGCAAGCTATTCCGGCAGAACTTTATGAGGCGGCTGCTATTGATGGTTCTGAGGGTTTGGGAAAGCACTGGGATATTACTGTGCCGCTGATGAAGCCTTATTTAGTTTTAGTTGCGGTGATTTCGGCGATTTCTGCTACTAAGGTTTTTGAAGAAGTTTATATTATGACTCAGGGCGGGCCTCGCAATAGTTCTAAGACTGTTGTTTATTATCTTTACGAACGAGCTTTTAATGATTTGGAAATTGGCTATGCTTGTACGATCGGGCTAGTTTTGTTTTTGCTAATTTTGGGTTTGTCGATTTTGCAAGTTAGCCTTCAGGGTTTGACTCGCAATGATTAAGATTTATGACGGATTAGAACTGACGCACTCCGGGCATCATAAACTTTGTTTCTCGTTCTCATTCCTGTGATTACCAGGACTTTGTTACATTCAGAAACCGGGTTTATTGGTCTAGTTTCTACTAATTTTAGACTGGAATCTCGAAGTAATGCGATCGCTCACGGCTTTGGGCAGGTCTTATTGGCGAAATCACAGGTATAAATATAGGGTTTCTGCCAGTTCAGAGGAATTTCTAATAAATCCCTGCTTCCGGTCATTCCCTGTCCCAGAAAGAGCAGCACAGCGATCGAGCTCAAGATGACATGGATAGTGCGCCAGCGATTTGAGCGGTCTTTGTAAATGTCTTCAATGATGGCAAGCGAGAAAACCATAATTAGCGCAGCGGTGATGCCAATGTAGTAGTGAGACCAATACCATTCATTGGTTCGCCGATAAACGCCATCTTGAGTGCCAAGAATCACCAAACCAGTACCTGTTAGGGTGGCAAATAGGCCGCGCCATAAAGCGGGTGTCGCTCGATATAGCATGACCAAAGAGGCGATCGTTGCAACAAACATCAGCACAATGAAAATGACCTGAAAGGAGTTTTTGCTCCAAACATCCTTGCTCCAAATATGCTCAAAAATCGGGTAGGCTAGACCCAACAACGTCACTCCTACCACCGAACCTGACAGAATTCGACCTGCTTTGACGTGTTCGGGGCCGACTACAGGTGGAATTTTGCTCTTGGTGTCGATCGCAATTTGCTTCCGACGCTGCATGGTTTGCCACCCCATATTGAGAACAATACCAAGCATAGGAAAAACAATCGCTACAGCTAAAATAGGATGCAGCAAAGCCAGAAAATCTTTAAATTCCATAGATCACCTTTTTGTTGAAGAGGGTTGGCTTCATCAACCCGGTTTTTGCGATACATAATATCATACCCGCCGATCTCAGCACAGTAAGTTTGCAGTCAGGACTAATAGTGATTATTCACCCGCATATAGAGGGCTAAAGTCCTGACTGCAACCACGCTTTATGACGGGTAACTCACCGGAAATGTTGATAAATCAGAAGATATATAGCCATCCTAAATCATTTGTGAATTTCTTACTCCCTCCCCTTGATAAGGGGAGGGCTGGGGTGGGGTAAAAAATTTACGACTCCTGCAAGGATTGCTATAGCAGTTGTCTATTGGGTGAGGTACAACTTTCTCAATTACGCAATTACAATTACCTTGTTCTCAGGGAAGTGAAAACCGCTCGCGGTAATGTCAGTGCCGGTTAGCCACTAATTCCCTGCATCACTTTGAGCCTATATGTTACTCAGCCTTTCAGTATGAAAGAACTCCTCGCGAGAATGAAAGCACATCTGCGCCGAAATCAAGGAAATGACCCATATCAGCTAAAATTTGAAGACCTAATCTTGAACGGTTTAACCCGTGAAGTTTATCGAGGTAATCAACTAATTGAACTCACTGCAAAAGAGTGTGATTTGCTAGATTTTATGCTGCGAAATCGCCGTCAAGTTATTAGTAGCGACCCAATCTTAGAAAAAGTCTGGGCTTAAGATTTTATGGGCAAGTCAAACATTATTGAAGTGTATATTCGTGCGTTACGAATTAAATTAGAAGCAAGTAACTCCAAACGCCTGCTGCTTAGTGTTCGGGGAGTTGGATACGTGTTGCGAGAGCAAAAGTAATGAGGGGCGGATTTACAAATACTTGGCAGATGAAGTATGGATACTGGTGAACCCGCTCCTATTATACTACCTATTCTTTTGTAAAAAATAGACCTAGAAATCCGGTCGTTCCTGATAATCTTCCGCAGAACTAGGGTCTAATTCCCAGCGACTTTCATCTCGATGTTCAAGCATATTTGTTGTGTTCAAAATAGCGCCATCGGCAATTTCTATGCCCGCAGCGGCTCCCAGTTCGTCAACAATATCCAGGTCGGGAGTAGGTGCGGTTCCGCCCACCGATTGCTCGCCAGTGGCACTTTCTTGTTCCGCAGCAGGATCGCCATCCTCACCGCCGATTTGGGAACTGCTGGAAGAGTAGTCCGAACTGCTGTCCTGCAGGGTTGTTATGTCGTCTTGGCTCACCCCCGGTTGATCGATGACGCCGGTACCGTAAGATTCGGTAATTTCTTGAGGCAATTCGCCTAAATTATCGCGTTCTGTTGTTGTTTTTGCGTTGCTTTTCTTTGGCTGTGCCACGATACTTGCTCCTGTTTGTTTTTGAACTCAATTAAATTAAAAATGTCCGAATTTGGCTTTAACTGAATTGTTTTTAGTAATTGCCGCTGGCTATAATTAAGTGGTATAATAATTCCTATTTAAGCTTTTAGCTTCTATCCCAGGAAATATATGGATTCGGCTCAGCTATTTCATTGGGAATACAAAAAGCGATCGCCCTTTTGAAAATGGCGATCGCTTTTTAATTCGGAGGCTAATGCTATTCGGGAAAATCAGGGATTACCCATTTGGGGGGTTCCGTCCGTTTCCTTCTCACCGCTTCCTCTGCTATTTCTAGCAATTTATCCAGAGAAGTATTTTCAATAAAGTTGGACGTTGCTTCTGCGTATTCCCGCTTCGGGCACTTGTCGCCCAGAACGCAGCCATTGACGCAAGCTACAGCACAATCGACAGTGTTCTCCACCATAACTTTTTTCCTTTCACGGTTCCAACAACTAGCAGGCAGATGCTCTGGGTTAATTTGTCAAGAGACAGCTCTCTATCTTTATTTTACTTCACAAATTGTCTTCAAAGGTCGATCGCCAGCGCAAAACTGTTATAAAATCAAAGCAACCTACCTAATCTGCCGATCGTGAGTAATTTTCTGCAGCGCTTAAAACTTTTACCTTGGCGAGAAATGCTGCAAATTGCCGCCCTCGTCAACTCAATCGTGATTGGAGTGGAGCTATTTTTAGCCTGGGGTTTCACCCAATCGCGGGCAATCCGCAACGTCGTGACGCTGATTTACGGCTCCTCCCTGGAGATATTGATACCTTTTGCTGCGGCAGTGGGAATGGGAGCTTTAGCAGTGTATTTTTTAGAGTATTGGCAACAACAATTTTTGCTCAACCAAAGTAGTTTGTGGGTTTTAGTTTTGTGCGTGTTCTTGGGTTTGGTGTTAAAGTCATTCCTACCCATACCTCCTTTATTAGCAAGTGTATCGGAAGCTGCGCTAATGGGAGTTACGGTGGGAGTTTTTTGGAAGGGTCGGCCTTATTGGCGATAGTCATGCCATTTTAGATTGTAGATTTTAGATTAGCTATGAATGATAAATCTCCTGGTTTCGAGCTTGTCTAAAGTTGCATTCTTTTTTGAATATAAAATCATTCGTCCTTGGTCATTGGTTATTAGTCTATAGGTAGGTGTGCAATGCACACCTTACCGCTTAAAACAAGAAATTCCTTCTTCCTTCTTTCTTGCTTCTTATGGCAGCCAAAAATCGGGAATGAAAATTTTAGTCAAACTGCGAGTAAACTGATTAATCTTTCTCCCGATTTGAATGTGCGGTTCGTCAGCTTCCACGGGAATAATTGCCGCTTTGTTTCCGATTCCGAAACGCGAAATTACCAAATTTGCCGCCTCCAAACCAGTAACATAAGCCTTTTCCTGCGACCAAGAACCGTGACGGGTCACAACCCAATCCCCGCTCATCAATACATTATCATAACTTGTTACCGCAGGCAACAAATACTGATAGCTACCAGGGGCAAAATGCGTCACCGCCCGCGACAGCCGAATCGCGCTGCTGTCAATTACTTTTGCCTTCCGAAAAGCCGGAATGCAAGTCGCTAAATCCCGCTGAACTAAGCTAACAATTTCCTCATCTTTGAGGGGAATTAATTGATTGGCGTGATAAAAGTCAGCTTCTACAACTGTTCCCGGTTCGTCTCGAAATTCTTCGTGCAAAGCATTCAAATCAAAAAACGTCCAACCTGTAGTTGAACTAAAGCCAAAACAGGCATTAGAAGGCAGCGGAATGTCAATTTTTCGGTCAAACCAGAGACGAACAGCTAACACGTCAACTGCACCCAAATTCATCGCATTCCGAAACTCTTGGCGACTTTGCAAAGCGGGGCTGCTGCTGATAATTTTTTGCATTCCCGTGACGCCAACTGCAAAAATAACTGCATCTGCCTCAAAGGTTTCTTCGCCGCCAACAACGCCGGTTGCTCGGTTGTTGCTGTCAACTATTAAGTCAGTAACTCGCTGCTTTGTCAATACTTTTGCACCGAGTTTTTCCAGGCGTTCGACCCAGGGGCGAAATATTTTTTCTCCGACTGTTCCGCGACACCAAACTACATCAAAATCCGGTTGGTGTGCTAATATGAAATAATAAAGCATTCCCAAAGCTGCGGCAGCCGAACACTGTTCTCCTGGTGCAAATAAACCTACTAATAACATCGGTTCAAAAGCATCGCGGTACAGCCTTGCAGAAACGCCAAACTGTTTGAAGAGTTCGCGGGCTGTGACGCGATCGTACCTGCGCCAAGCTTCGTCGGAATTGTCGAAATCTAGGACGGCGTAGAGTAAGGGCAAGGCTGAAAGCCGATCGACTAATGGCAGCCTTTTAAATCTGGTGTAAAGAAAGGTTCCTAACGGTGTGGGAAGCCGCGGTTCGTCCTGAAAAATCGGCGATTCTACTTCCAATCCGGCGGGTGAATACTGACAAGAACGAGTCCAAGGCGTGAAGGGATCGAGTCCTAATTGCTTAACTAAGGAAAAGATATTTTTGTAGGGATACCAAAAGCCATGAATGCCTGCTTCTACGGAACGCCCGCCGGCGGTTTTCCACCCCGCAACTAAGCCACCCGGATAAGGGCCTGCTTCTAGCAGGGTGACATCATAGCCTTGCTGGGCTAGGTGATAGGTAGCGCCTAAACCGGCCCATCCTGCACCGACGACGACTATTTTTGGGGTTGACGATTCTGCTGACATTGCGTACCTCTTGATAATTTATTAATGATGACATAATTCATAAAACCCGGATTTGATATAAAATGTGTTGAATTATGTGCTAAATTTCGCTTGAGTGAATAATGAGTGTCAAAAACCGCCAGCAGACTAACCTGTTGCTGCTCTTATTTCCCGCTACGGCATGGCTGATGGTTTTCTTCATTTTGCCAGTGCTAATTGTACTTTTGTACAGTTTCTTAGAACGCGGTACTTACGGCGGCGTTACTTGGATATTTACTCTCAGCAACTACCAGCGTTTGTTCAGCGGACTTTTCTTAGGAGTAATTGGGCGATCGCTCTGGCTGGCTTTTCTAACAACAGCCGCTTGCTTGTTAGTGGGCTATCCCCTGGCATTCTTCATCGCCAGCCGTTCTCCCCGCTGGCGAAATGCTTTGCTTTTGCTGGTAATTATTCCATTTTGGACTAACTTTTTAGTGAGAACCTACGCCTGGATAATACTCCTGCGTAGCGAAGGAGTAGTTAACACAGCCTTGCAAAGCTTGCAAATTATTAGCGAACCGTTAAATTTGCTTTTTACGCCTTTCGCTGTGGCGATCGGTCTTATTTACGGCTATTTACCTTTCATGGTTCTGCCTTTATATTCTAGCATAGAACGCTTCAATTTTTCATTGGTAGAAGCCGCTCACGATTTAGGTGCCAATGACATTCGTACTTTTTGGCGCGTATTTTTACCATTAACAAGCCGTGGCATTGTGGCAGGTTCTATTCTGGTTTTTGTTCCTGCAGTCGGCGCTTTTATTACACCGGATATATTAGGGGGGTCAAAAACAGTTATGGTGGGAAATTTGATTCAAAATCAGTTTATGAAAGCCCGCGATTGGCCTTTTGGGTCGGCGCTTTCTATGCTGTTGACTGTAATCATATTGATTCCGGTTTTAATTTACTTCCGCGTGTCTGATGAAACTCAATAAGGTAAGGTATACACGAATCGTTGCACCCTGCGTTTAAGTTAAGATGCGCTAATGATTAATGATTAATGACTAATGACTAAAACAAAACTAGATTTACTCGTGCGGGCGATCGGCCAAAAGTGGCTTTGGGTACAAGCTGTACTAGCATTAGCCTTTCTTTACTTGCCAATTCTCATCTTAATTATTTACTCCTTTAACGCCTCCAGATTCAATGCCGTTTGGCGCGGCTTCACCCTCGATTGGTACCGCAGTTTGTTTAGCAATGCAGGCGCGACGATTGCTACGAGTAGCAGCGCCGGAATCTGGACAGCACTCAACAACAGCTTGCTAATTGCAGCTATTTCGACTGTGTTAGCAACCGTTTTTGGTACAACGATCGCGCTAGCGCTGGAACGCTTTCATTTCCCGGGGCGCAAAGCAGTAGAAGCTTTACTGTTTTTGCCCATTATTATGCCCGAAATTACGATCGGCATTTCGCTGCTAGTTTTCTTTACCCTAGTATTTCGGATCGTAGAAAATCTCACGGGAATTCGCCTCAATCTCGGCTTACCTACCGTAATTATCGGTCACGTTGTCTTTAATATTTCCTTTGTGACTATTACTGTCAGGGCGCGTTTGGCGGAACTAGATCCGATATTAGAACAAGCCGCTTTTGACTTGGGCGCTAACGAATGGCGGACTTTTTGGCGCATCACTTTCCCCCTAATTTGGCCCGCTATTTTCAGCGCGGCACTGCTGGCTTTTACTCTGTCGCTGGACGATTTTGTCGTGACATTCTTTACCACCGGCGTCGGTTCAGTGACGCTGCCGCTATTTGTTTACGGCATGATAAAATTTGCAGTGACGCCCGCGATTAATGCCATTTCAACTTTGATGTTGTTCGCTTCCTTATTGCTGGTTTTATCATCGTTAAAGGTTCAGAAAACTTAAAAATTTTACTTTTCTGTGTCATAATTATTTTCGTCTGCAACTAACACAACCTATGAAACGCCTGCTGACTTTCCTACTTTTGTTTGTGATGAGTGCAACGGTGGCTTTCGGCTGTAGCCCGACAGGTGGCAACCAGCAGCAAGTGCTCAGCATTTACAATTATGCAAGTTATATCGCCCCAGAAGCGATCGCCCAATTCGAGAAAGAGAACAATGTTAAAATTCAATACGACACTTTCGAGAACAGCGACGCACTATATGCCAAACTCAAACAGGGAAACCCCGGTTACGACTTAATATTTCCCGCCGATTACATGGTGAAAATCATGATCGCAGAAAATATAATTGAGCCGCTGAATTTAAACAATATTCCCAACCAAAAAAACCTAGAACCTAAGTTTATCAATCAAGCTTTTGACCCGGGGAATAAATATTCCCTGCCCTACCAGTGGGGAACGATGGGAATTGGCTACAACGTGAAAACAACCAAGGGCGATATCAACACTTGGGCGGCGATGTTCGACCCGAAATATACCGGAAAAGTGGCGTGGCAAGATGATGCCAGATACACATTTGCAGGAGTTTTAATGTATTTAGGATTTGATCCAAATACAACCAATCCCGAAGAGATTAACAAAGCCCGCGATTTGCTGATTAAAAGTAAAAATATCATTGCAGCTTTTGTACCAGACACGGGGCAAAATATGCTAGATCAAGGAGAAGTAAATTTGACAATGGAATGGAGCGGCGATATTTTCCAAGTGATGACAGAAAATCCTAATATCCGTTACGCTATTCCCAAAGAAGGAACAATCATTTTTTCTGACAACATGGCAATTCCCAAAGGTGCGCCCCAGAAAGAGTTAGCGGAGAAATTTATTAACTTTATTTTGCAGCCCGAAGTAGGCGCTAAAGTGTCTAATTTTACCCACTTCGGATCGCCCAACAAAGCAGCAATCGATCAAGGTTTAATCGACCCGAAAGATTTGAAAAACCCTCAAATTTACCCCCCTGCTGAGGTGTTTGGCAAAATGAAATTATTGCAGGATGTCGGGAAAGCAACTGCATTGTACGATCGAGCTTGGACGGAAGTTAAAGCAGGGGCTGGAAAGTAGATATAAAACAGGTTTTTGCCGGGGCTGGTTTACTTCTATTTTGAGTTTGTATTGGAGTTGTACCCTCGTCAAGAACGGGCAAGATGCCCGTTCCACAAAACTTAATTTTCTTGTGGAACGGGCAAGATGCCCGTTCCTAAACAAGTAATGGAGAATGGCAAGATATCAATTTAACCAAACCATAACTCAGATTTTTATCACTCAGACATACTAACACAATGCACGCTGTTGAAGTTTTAGACGTTTCCAAAGTATTTAAAAGTGTCCGCAGTCAAGATTTCTTAGCTGTAGACAACATTAATCTGCAAATTTACGATCGAGAATTCTTTTCTTTACTCGGCCCTTCCGGCTGCGGCAAAACTACAACTTTGCGAATGATCGCTGGTTTTGAAATTCCCACAGCGGGCGAAATTTACATTCACGGTCAACCGATGCAAAATCGCCCGCCATTTCACCGCCCTGTGAATACGGTATTTCAAAATTATGCTTTATTTCCGCACATGACAGTAGCACAAAATGCCGCTTTTGGGTTGGAAATGGAGAATTTGCCTCAGAAAACAATTCGCGATCGCGTTGCTGAAGCCTTAGCATTAGTACAGTTAACCGATGTAGAAAAACGCTATCCCCGCCAACTGTCAGGGGGACAGCAGCAGCGAGTAGCGCTAGCAAGAGCATTAGTCAAACAGCCGTCTGTTTTGCTGTTGGATGAACCCCTAGGAGCGCTGGATTTAAAATTGCGTAAAGAGATGCAATTAGAATTAAAAAAAATGCAGCGCAAATTGGGAATTACGTTTATTTATGTAACTCACGATCAGGAAGAAGCACTAACGATGTCGGACCGAATTGCAGTTATGGATGGAGGAAAACTGCAACAAGTCGGGACGCCTGTTGATATTTATGAATATCCTAAAACGCGGTTTGTTGCTGATTTTATTGGCGACAGCAATTTTTTAAGCGGGCAAGTAGTAGAAAAGCAAAACGGTCAAATAATAGTGTTGGTTGACCAGCAGTTACCCGTGTTAGTTGCGACAGCCGAAGATATGCCCGCTGGGAAAGTTGTCACCCTGGTGTTGCGGCCAGAAAAAGCTGCTATTTACCCGGCGAATTATGATGCTGAAAATACCTGGCCGGGAATAGTAGAAGAGGCTATTTATATTGGTACTGACACGCGCTATACGGTGCGGTTGACTGCTAAAAGTTCGATCGCCCTTCGCCGACAAAACTTGCACAGAGATGACTTGCAGCGACACAAAGTCGGCGACAGCGTTCGAGTTGCCGTGCCGCCGGAAAGTATCTGCATTCTATGAAAAATTCTGCTTAATTCAATCTCCCTTACTCCCGTGATTGCGAAGGAGGTTCCGCTTCTTCGGGCGGCGGAATCTCCGAAGGACTCGATTCGGGCGACGGCGAAGAAGTTTCCGCTTCGGGCGGCGGAATTTCCGCAGGAGTCGATTCGGGCGACGGCGAGAGACTCTCGGCCCCGGGCGAGGGAATTTCCGCAGGGCTCGATTCGGGCGACGGCGAGGCACTCTCAGCCCCGGGCGAGGGACTCTCCGAAGGACTTGGGGCGGGAGTTTCCGGCGGTGGCGGAAGTTGTTCGGGCTCTGGCTGGGGGCTTTGGAGGCTTTGCACCCACAAACCTAAACTGCCGCCGGCTAATATCAGCCCCAACAGCCCCAGTAGGGGCAGCGGCAGCTTGGAGCGCCGTTTTTGAACGGGTTCCGGGGCGGGGGAAGTGTCGGGGTACAACAACTGTTTGGACGATTCAGAAAGCTGAGATTCAGGAATCCTCCCGGACTTCTGGAGCGATCGCGGCAGGGACGGCGGCAGCGACACCGAGGCTGACACTGGCGCTGACGCCACCGCCGGATCAAACAGTACCAATCTCTCCGGCGACATCCGACAGTGAGTCGCCACCACGGAGGTGTTGTCATAACCGTTTTTCTCGTTGGCGAGACGAATCCAAGACTGAACCGCAGCTTCCAAAGACATTTTGCCTTCGAGCACCTCTGGGCCGTAATTCTCCCAAGAGCGCTCTACCCAGTCGTTGTCGCTCAAACCGTCGGAACACAGCAGCAGTAAGCCTTCCTCTTCGACAATAAATCGCTGAATCGTCGGGCGCAGGAAATCGGCGTCCCGCGTGCCCAAAGCTTGAGTCAGGGCTCCTGCATCGGCTCGCAGTTGAGTTTCCCAGTACAAACAGTGTCCTAGCTGGACTTCCCTTGAGGCTACGTCGTCGTCCACAGTCAGCCGGTGACAGTAATTTTTGCCAATCCAATAAGCCCGGCTGTCTCCAACATTGACTAAATAAAGTTCGTGACTGTTATTCGAGGGCAAATCCTCGGAAATTTTCACTTTTTGAGGCAACTGGAGGGCCATCACCAAAGTCGTCCCCATCCGCTGCCGCAACTCTTTTCCCTGCTCGTTATTTTGAGCGGAAATCACATTATTCACAACTCTCACTATTTCTTCGAGTTGCTTGATGACCATTGCTGGCGTCATCAACTCTTGTTGTTCGGCAATTTCTGCGAGCAAATTTTGGATTAAAGCTTTCAGGGACTGCACGGCTAATTGACTGGCAACTTCTCCTCCTTCGTGACCTCCAACCCCGTCGCAAACCATTGTCAAGTAAGGAATTAGTTTGTCGTTCCCTGAAGTTTTGCTAAATTGAAAATCAGCAGCAACCGGATAGCAACTGTCTTCATTTTGGGAGCGCTGCGGCCCGGTATCGGTCATGCCGACTACTTCTAAATGTAGAGGTAATTTAGCGGCTTGTTCTAATAGTAAATCGTTTAGTTCCAGGCCGATCGCCTCGAAATTCATGCTGCTGCGGCGCATAAACTGACAAATCTCTCCGAGTTTCGCCTGCACCTCGGGTTGCGCTGATTCCACCAAACCTGACCACACATCTCCCAAATCCCGCAGCGTCGGTACAAAATTGCCCCGGTGCAGTTCCAGCAGGCGTACCCGCCAACCTTCCACCCGCAAATTTTCCGGTACCAGCAAACTCGAAGCGACTCCCTGTTCCGACAGCGGCGCCCACAGTTGGAGCATTTGCCACAGCCAGTAAACTTGGCGCGCGGCGCTTGTCCCCGACCAAGATTCTAAAATAGAAGGATACAGGCGACCGAAATTATTGATGGGCACATTTTCCAACAACAGCACCTCTTCCGCTTCCGGTGCTTCCCCCAGGGAACAAAAACCGTATACTTCCGGCGTATGCAGCCGTTGGGGATACAAATGCAGGTAGGGCATAATGCTATCCGGCAGTTGTTCCGGGACGCTGGGAGGCAGAACTGGACGGCTGTCGAGCCAGATTTGGGGTGCAATGACAAAGTATCGATCGGCTATTACCTTACCCGTCGGCACTTCCTCGGCTGCTTGCCCCACCACCCACACATAGCGATAAATTAAATCCGTTTCGCACGCTGCACAGTGCTGGCGGCCAAAGGTATTGCGGGGATCGGGACAGCTAAGATTCGGGCAATAAATGGGTTCGGAGAAACTGCTGATCATATC
Source organism: Microcoleus sp. B3-D2 (assembly GCF_036705345.1). Taxonomy (NCBI): domain Bacteria; kingdom Bacillati; phylum Cyanobacteriota; class Cyanophyceae; order Oscillatoriales; family Microcoleaceae; genus Microcoleus; species Microcoleus sp. B3-D2. The sequence continues at coordinate 35,272 of NZ_JAUBUG010000034.1, read as the reverse complement.
GAAATAGTTTGTGTAAAAACATTCTGAAGATATATGATTCGCCAGCCCAAATTCATGAGCTTGAGAATAAACTGATTTTAGCCCCTATCAATTTCTTAACTGCCTTTGGGCGCGTAGAAATTGTAGTTTCTGCCAGTCTGCACCGGCTTAAATTGTAATTTAAGTTACTAAACCCAGACTTGGAGTACGATGGAAGCCTCAACCTGGTACCGCGGCGCGAAAAAGCGCTCTGAGGGCTTGCAAGTGGCAAACCCTTGCAGAGTCAGTTGTTGGCATTTCTTAAATCTTAAATTTCCAATCTAAGATCTAAATAGTATCACCTATTCTTTTTATGATCTGGACTCCGACGCTCCTTTGGCTGCTAGCTGGGTCTTTGCTGTGTTTGGCAGAGCTATTTCTCCCGACTGCTTTTGTCGCTTTTCTGATGGGACTGAGCGCCTTCGCTGTAGCGGGATGTTCTCTAGTTCTACCTTACGTTAATTTACAAATATTCCTCTGGATGGTACTTTCGACAGTTTTTGTGCTGCTGTCTCGGCGGTTGATACCAAAAGGCACGGCAAGGGCGATCGCAGATTCTCAGGAAGCAAAAACTTTAACAGAAATTCCCGCCGGAGAAGCCGGCCGAGTGATTTATGAGGGGAATTCTTGGCAAGCTCGCTGCGAAGACACGAAGGCCACTATCCCCCCCAACCAAAACGTAATTGTCGTGGGACGAAAAGGCACTACTCTGATAGTTTTGCCAGAAAATCTCTTGCATTCTTAAACAAAATGCGTAATTAATCACAGCCAATTAGTAGTTAGTCATCAGTCATTAGTCAACATTTAACAGTCAACACTCAACAGTCAACACTCTATATTTATAGGAGGCGACCGTGGAACAATTTTTTTTACTTGTATTTTTAGCACTCGGCGGATCAGCCCTCGCAGGTTCAGTCAAGATTATCAATCAGGGAAATGAAGCGCTGGTGGAAACTTTAGGTAAATACAGCGGCAAGAAACTGGAACCCGGTTTGAATTTTGTCACGCCGTTTTTCGATCGCGTCGTGTACGAGCAAACAATTCGGGAAAAAGTCTTAGATATTCCTCCGCAAGCTTGTATCACCCGGGATAACGTTTCCTTCACGGTTGATGCTGTGGTTTACTGGCGCATTGTAGACTTGGAAAAAGCTTGTTACAAAGTAGAAAATCTCCAGTCAGCAATGGTAAATATGGTGCTGACTCAAATTCGCGCCGAAATGGGTCAACTGGATCTCGAACAAACCTTTACTGCTCGTTCTCAAATTAATGAAATATTGCTCAGAGATTTAGATATTGTTACCGATCCTTGGGGAGTGAAAGTAACGCGGGTAGAATTGCGCGATATTATCCCTTCTAAAACTGTACAGGAATCGATGGAATTGCAGATGGCAGCCGATCGACGCAAGCGGGCGGCAATTCTGACCTCCGAGGGCGAACGGGAGTCGGCAGTTAACAGCGCCAAAGGTAAAGCTGAAGCGCAAGTTCTCGATGCAGAAGCGCGCCAAAAAGCGACTATTTTGGAGGCGGAAGCTCAACAAAAGGCGATCGTCCTGAAAGCTCAAGCAGAACGCCAAAGTCAGGTTTTGAAAGCTCAAGCTACTTCTGAGGCCTTGCAAATTATCGGCAAAACTCTGCAAAATGACCCCAATGCTCGGGAAGCTTTACAATTTTTGTTAGCTCAAAACTATCTGGATATGGGTCTAAAAATTGGCACCAGCGACAGCAGCAAGGTGATGTTTATGGACCCGCGCAGCATTCCCGCGACGCTCGAAGGAATGCGATCGATCGTTGGGGAAGGTAATAATAATGAGGTGAAAAAGTAATCTTAGCTAGAATGGGCAATTGAAAGAGACTGATAACTCTGTATGAGGGATGAAACTCCTCATACAGAGTTAGCATGAATAGCAAAAACAATTGTGTCGTCACGCACCAAATTATTAAATAATCGGCGTTGCTGAATTAAAATATAATTGATTGGGATAGCAATTCCCAAAAAACAATTTAACACAAGTCATCTTCTATGAAATGTCCTGAATGTAAGTCAACTCATATCAATAAAAATGGGCGAAAAAAAGGCAAGCAGAACTATCTGTGTGTTACCTGTGGTAGACAATTTCTAGACTGCTATCAACCGCACAGAGGTTATGCTCAAGAAGTGAAAGACGAATGCCTACAAATGTATGTTAATGGCATGGGTTTTAGGGAGATTCAAAGAGTCAAAGGTGTACATCATACGACAATTATGAATTGGGTTAAACAACTAGGATAACTCACGGGGAGGATCTCATATTTGTAAAAACACTTCTTCTGGCTCATTCCTTCTTCCTCTTTCCCCGCAGCCAGAGAGCCTCAAAACTCCAATTTTTAGCTTGGCTGCTTTCATTGAGATGCTCCCAACTCACGCCCCGAGTACCATTCTCCTTTAACAAGCTTTCGGGCCTGTTCCACAAAGAATGAATTTCTTGTGGGTGGGATCTTATAGCCAGCCCATAAAAGCCTTATTGAGAATGATGCAAAATCTCAGGTTTCACCCTTTTAAAATTGGCTAACTCTATCTTGAAATCGCCTGGTATCTATTTAAAAATCGATATTCAGGCAACTTCTCTTCGCCGTCAACCTAATAACTCGACACAGTTAAAGCGATCGCCTCCCTATCTCCCAACACCAAACCATACTCCAAACCTTCAACAACCGCTTGATAAGAAGCATCCAAAATATTACCAGAAACCCCCACAGTCGTCCAGCGGTCTTGACCGTTGCTAAACTCAACCAACACGCGAGTTTTAGCAGAAGTTCCCGCACCGGAGTCCAGAATCCGCACCTTGTAATCTGTCAGGTAAAAATGGGCGATCGCCGGATAAAAATTCACCAAAGCTTTCCGCAAAGCCGCATCCAAAGCCGACACCGGGCCGTTTCCTTCGGCAGCTTCCAAAATATTTGTACCGTTTACTGACAATTTGACAGTGGCCAAAGCCGTACAATCTTCGCCAACCTTATCGCAGTGGACTTGAAATCCCTTAATTTCAAACCACGGTGGCCGTTGTTCCAAGGCTTCCCGCATTAACAATTCAAAAGACGCCTCAGCACCCTCAAATTGATATCCCTGACTTTCCAAATCTTTCAATTTTTCTAGAATTTGGCGACAAGTAGGATTTTTGCGATCGAGATCCATTCCAAAAGTGCGCGCCTTCGCCAAAACATTGCTCAAACCCGCTTGATCCGAAATCACAATTCGCCGCCTGTTGCCAATTTTTTCCGGTTCCAAATGTTCGTAAGTTAACGGATTTTTCTCCACAGCCGATACGTGGATTCCCCCCTTGTGAGCAAAAGCCGAAAGACCCACAAAAGGAGCATGATCATCGGGAGCAAGATTGACAATTTCGCTGATCGATCGACTTACTTGAGTTAATTTAACTAATTGCTCGTCTTGAATGCAATTATGACCCAACTTTAGCTGAAAATTAGGAATTAAGGAACATAAATCGGCATTGCCGCAGCGTTCGCCGTAACCGTTAATAGTTCCCTGTACCATCGTCACCCCTTCCTGCACCGCAGCCAAAGCATTAGCAACTGCAACTCCCGAGTCGTTGTGAGTATGAATTCCTAACTGCACAGGTACTTCGCGATTGGTTCCTAAAGCTGCTAAAACATCGCGAACAACGTGACTGACTTCGTGAGGTAAAGTACCCCCGTTAGTATCGCAAAGCACCAGCCATTCTGCACCGGCATCCGCCGCCGCTTCTAAAGTTTTAATAGCATAATCTCGATTGTGCTTGTAGCCGTCAAACCAGTGTTCGGCATCGTAAATAACGCGCCTTCCCTGACTCCGCAAATATTGAATTGTATCTCGAATCATCGCCAGATTTTCTTCTAGCGTCGTCTTCAAACTTTCAATAACGTGCAAATCCCACGACTTGCCAAACAGCGTCACCCAGCGAGTACCGGCGGACAAAATAGCCTGCAACATTTCATCATTAGCTGCTGTAGTTCCCGGCCGCCTAGTCGAACAAAAAGCTACCACTTCTGCTTGAGTTAGGGGCTGTTCTTTGAGACGCCAAAAAAATTGTACGTCTTTAGGATTCGCCCCCGGCCAGCCGCCTTCAATAAAGGGAATTCCTAAACTGTCTAACTGCCGAGCAATTCGCAGTTTGTCTTCGAGAGATAAGGAGAGTCCCTCACACTGAGCACCGTCTCGCAGCGTGGTATCGTAGATCCAGAGCCGATTTGTCATGGGAAATTGCGATCGAGAAATTGGTAATATATCACTTACCATATTAGATGAATTTATTTGAATTTAATGCGATAATATATAGGAAAATTAACATAAATCTAACTGGGGTAAATTGCTGTGGTCAAGGTACAAGCGCAAGGAAAAACATTTGAGTGCGATCGCGGAGCGAATCTCCGTGAAGTTTTGCTCAAAAACGGCATCGATCTCTACAACGGCAACGCCAAAGTCATCAACTGCCACGGCCTCGGCACTTGCGGCACCTGCGCCGTCACCGTCGAGGGCGAAGTTTCTGAGTCCCAGTGGCGCGAAAAAGCCCGACTTTCGGTTCCTCCCCATTCTCCCGCCTCAAACCGCCGTTTATCCTGCCACACCAAGGTTTTAGGCGATATTAAGGTGACAAAATATGACGGTTTCTGGGGTCAAGGTTCTGAAACTGTCTGGAAACCCCAAGCATAGATTTTTTGTTAAGGAAGGCAGATAGGACGATCGCCTTGCCAGATAATCTGTAAGACTTGTGCAAGAATTCTAACTGTAAGGTGCAGACGGGGCACCTTACCATAAAGAAACCCGAGAGGTCAAAAAAGCCAGAAAGTCCATATAAAAGTTAATGAATTCATCTAAAGATATTCTGATTATTGGCGGCGGAATAATTGGCCTTTCGCTAGCAGTAGAACTGAAATTGCGAGGGGCATCTGTCGCAGTTCTTACCGCCGATTCTAAACAACCGACGGCCCGGGCTGCTGCTGGAATGCTTGCCCCGCAAGCCGAACGAATTCCCCCCAGTCCGATGCTGGATTTGTGCTTGCAAAGCCGCGCACTGTATCCCGCCTGGGTGGAACAGCTAGAGAATATTACCGGATTGAAAACGGGGTATTGGCGATCGGGAATTCTCGCACCAGTTTGTCAAAATGAGCCTCCAGAAAAGCCACTTTTGTCAGACCTTAATTATCAATGGTTGGACAGAGATACTGTTCACCAGCACCAGTTTGGATTAGGTCAAGAAGTAATTGGCGGTTGGTGGTATCCTGACGACGCTCAAGTAGACAACCGCGCTTTATTTCGGACACTTCAATTTGCAAGCAAAGAATTAAAAATTGATATTATTCAAGGCCATGCAGAGGAAATTATTCGGCAAAAAAACAGAGTTTTTGGAGTGGAAACAACGGCAGGAAAATTACAAGCTGACCGTTATGTTTTGGCTGCGGGTCCTTGGTCTGAGAAATTATTGGATATTCCTGTTTTTCCAAGAAAGGGACAAATGCTGTCAGTATGTGTACCAGAAGATTGTGGAGTTATCCAGCCCTTGCAAACCGTTCTATTCGGGACTGGCATTTATATTGTGCCACGTCAAGATGGCAGAATTATTATTGGTGCAACTAGCGAAAATGTCGATTTCACGCCGGGAAATACGCCGGCGGGAATCGAAAGTTTGCTAGCAGGAGCGGTTAAGTTATATCCCGAATTACAAAACTATCCAATTCTTGAGTTTTGGTGGGGATTTCGGCCAGCTACTCCTGATGAATTGCCGATTTTGGGTGCTAGTGCTTGGGAGAATTTGACATGGGCGACGGGGCATTACCGCAACGGCATTTTGTTGGCTCCGGTGACGGCTAAATTGTTGGCTGATTTGATTGGGAATCAGAACTCTGATCCGTTATTGGCTGCTTTTCATTATTCGAGGTTTGGAGCTTCAGCACTTACTTGAACCTCTATACGTAGGGTGCAGCGTACCTTACTGCTATAATAGGCGCATCCAACCATTTTTTGGTAAGTCTTGAATTAGTTCGCATCCTGTTTTTTGGGTTGGTTTAATTCCCTGCATTTAGCGGCCGCCAAATCGTAAGCATTTTGGTAATCGCTACCGCCTAACATCAAATCGCCGTAATATTCATAAGGTTGATTGCCATAAATCGGCAGCGGGTCGTCTTCAGGATAATCTTCTTTTGATTCTTCTAGAATTGCTTTGAGTTTCTTGACGCTGAAGCGCTGGACTGGGAAGTAATGAATGTCTTGAGCGATGAAACCGAGATGGGGAAAGGTTGGGTCAACAATTCGCTCGTCGAGTTCAATCCAGCTATATTCGATGGGTTTATATGGCACTCCCGGCACGGCTAAAAAGCCTTGAACATAAATCGCGCCCTCGGTGGCTAACGCTGCTTTACAGGCGTTGTCAAAGCAGTTTTTACGGTTGCTTTTGATGCGAGCCGCCATTTCAATAGAAAGCGTCTCATCTAATAGTTCGGTCATAACCCATTTCTAGTCGCGTGTGCGATTAGATTGTAGCAAATCCGAGCTATCTCCGAGCACACAAAACGCAGGCAATTGCGATCGCTCCTCAAATTCTATTTTCAAGTAATTGAGCCAAAATCCTCTGCGGTTCTGGATGTTGTGTCAGCTTTGGTTTCCGAGATTAGCCGTTTGTCGATCGCCCCTATAGCCCGCCAATAAAAAGTTTTCGCCAGTAGCCCAACTTTTGAGCGTGCGATCGAGTTGGGGGTAGAGCCGGCAACGGTAAAGTGTGCCACAGACGATGCAAGCAAAAATAGCGGCATACATCATCGAAGGTCGATCGTGCAACCAACAATCATATTAATGCCTTCCGGTGCAGCGATTTGTTCGGCGGCTGACAGGCTTCACAGTTTTTTCTGCAAACAACGTTGAGTTATGACGATTCTCGCTGAGACATGGGAATATCCTCGGATTGGTAACAACCGGGAAATAAAGAAAGCCCTGAAAGCATTTTTTACTGGGAAATTAGAGACAGATGCTTTATTGCAGACTGTTCCCGCGCTGAAAAATATGGTAAAGTCTGCTACAGTGCGGCAGCAAGAAACCAATGCGAGTTGAAAATAACAAGCGGCAAGGTAGCTTTGGGTATTGACAGAATCTGTTCATTCACCAAAATATGCTGACCATTAGATACACTGCTTGAAATGGATTTTTCATGCCTGGTTGATGCCTGGTGATTTGTCATGTAAATCTGCCTATCAATCCACCTTTGAAGTGGCAGGTTGATACGGTTCTCCATCACTTACCATTCCTAACTGAATTAATTGTCTAGCAAAGATGGTCATTTGCAACGACGGTTAATAGAGCCATCCCCTATCTCACATTTGCTTGAAATCATGGCGAGCTAAAATTTCACCAAATAAATTATTCTTCTCCTAACCGGTAAGGATCAAATAGAAATCAATTTGTGACCATGATTAGCAATTAGTACCGCATTTTGTTATGATTAAGTACGTCAAATCGGGGATAAGCTTCAGCTTGGCGAAACCACAAAAAAGAGGAGCTAATGAACTAAATATTATCAGCATTTTTGTAAAGTATGGGTCAATTTTCAACCGCCATTCACCCACTTACCTGCAATAAAACCCTGCCAAAAATAGCCAGCTTATCCAGATGGTAAGCTAAGCAATTCTCCACACACCATAGATATACTGAATGAAAACCGCGATCAAAAAGTCGGATTTTGTGCTAGCTCCTTATATGAAGAGCAATAACTTGAAAGCTAGTTGGCAAATACTCAATACAGTGGTTCCTTATACATTCTTATGGTTTTTAGCCTTTAAAGCTGCTGCCATTTCTGTATTCCTGCTCCCGCCGATAATGGTGTTGATGACACTTTTTTCAGGACGTTCTTTCTCTTTGATGCACGATTGCGGACACTATTCTCTTTTTAGTTCCAAAAAAGTCAATCGCCTTATGGGTTTTCTGCTAGGTATTATCAATGCCATTCCTCAGTACCCCTGGTCGAGGGGACACGCTTATCACCACAAACATAATGGTAATTGGGATATGTACCGAGGCCCTTCGGCGTTGATCTCCACCGAAAAATTTGCAGCGCTAAGTCCCTTTAGTCAAAAGATGTATCAGTTACTCAGACACCCATTGATGCTGTTTCCCGGTGGTTTTTTCTATCTAATTATTAAGCCAAGACTCGCGCTAATCTTGGGAATTACTGGTTTTATCCGACATATTTTTGCTTGTCTAAATCAAGATTTAGGCATGGGTTTATCCGCCATCATTGCTTCTTATAAATCCAAACATTGGTATACGAGGGCTGAATTTTGGGATTTACTGTTCAACAATATTTGTGTTGTTGGTAGCTGGATTTATCTGAGCAACTTACTTGGTTTTGGCTTTTTCTGGAGTGTTTACTCAATTGTCATGACCTGTTCAGCAGCGATATTTATCTGTATTTTCTTTGTTCAGCATAATTTTGACGGTTCCTACGCTCATAAAGCCGAGGGTTGGGACTATCTTCTTGGCGCAATTGAAGGCAGTAGTTACCTAAAATTACCAAATCTTCTTAATTGGTTTTCGGCTGATATTGCTTACCACAATATTCATCATCTCTCTGAGCGAATACCTAACTATAATCTTCAGGCTTGTCACAATGCTAATATTCACTTGCTTGCTAATTCAAAATCACTGACAATTCGCGATATTCCTGACTGCTTCCAATTCATTCTTTGGGATGCTGCTTCAGATAGTCTGCAATCGATTAAATTATGGCAACAACAACAAGAAATCCCCTTCAGTAAAGTAGCTAATTAAAATCGGTTGCAATAAATTTGGTGGCTTTTTTAGCACCAAAATCCTATGATTAGAAAGTTAGTGGAATAAGTTTCAACCCTAACTTTCCTGGTTAAGTAGGTGGTTACAAATAAACATTAGATGGATAGGGCTGGTTTAACCGCGAGCTATACTAGCAGCCAGTTTATTCTGACAAACCCCGCCCTTCTCGTCACCAGTTTATTTGCACCTACCTATTTATCTAGGGTCTAACTCTAGATAACTCAAAGTATCGGTCACTTTTCAATGCAGCAATTCCTCTAATTTTTGCTGGTTCCACAAATACTGATAAAGCCCTTTTTGCCCTACCAATTCAATGTGAGTGCCACTCTGAACTATTTCTCCTCTCTCCATCACAAAAATGCGATCGGCACTAGCCGCCGCTGACATTTGATGCGAGATAAAAATTACCGTTTTGCGATCGGTTCCCGTTGCCAAGTTTCGCAAAATGTCGGTAGCAGTTTGATTGTCAACGCTGGAAAGAGCGTCATCCAAAATTAACACCGGAGCGTCAACTAACAAAGCGCGAGCAAGTGCCGTCCGCTGCCGCTGTCCGCCGGATAAAGTAATGCCGCGCTCGCCGACCACTGTTTTGTACTGCTGCGGAAAGTTGAGGATTTCGGCGTGAATTTGCGCTTGTTTTGCCGCGGCTTCAATCTCCGGCTGTTCCGCTAAAGGGTTTCCGTAGCGGATGTTATTCTTGATGGTAGTGCCGAACAGAAAGCTTTCTTGCGGAACGTAGGCGATCGCCCCGCGCAATTGGGTCAATTTTACCTCGGTAATATCCTGTCCGTCTAAAAATAACTGACCCGGAGCGATGTCCAGCAGTCTGGGCAGCGCATTAGCTAAAGTTGATTTTCCCGAGCCGATCGCCCCGACAATTGCGACAGTTTCTCCCGGTTTTATGGTAAAATCAACATCTTTAAGCGCGGGTGTCTTAGCACCGGGATAAGTATAATTTAGATGGCGGGCCACAACTTCGCCTTTGACTGGAGTTGGCAGTTCACCTGCATCGGCAGCATCCTTAATTTGCGGTTCCACAGTCAGAATTGATTCGATGCGATCGACACTCACTTCTCCCCGCTGGTAAGCAGTAATGGTGAAACCCAACAGGGCCGTCGGAAACACCAAACGCTCGACATAAATCAGCAACGCCACAAAATCGCCAATGCTAATTTGACCATTAGCAATTGCCCCGCCACCAGCAGATAGCAGCACCAACAAACTGATACTTGCCAAACCGCCCAGCAGCGGAAAAATAAAGTTTCTAGTTTTTGCTAATTCCAAATTTGCTGATAGCAACTGTGCGTTGGAATTGCGAAAAGCTCGGCGTTCGTTTTCTTCTTGAGCGTATATTTTAATTACGGACATCCCGCTCATATCCTCCTGAATCAAATCGCTCATCGCCGACAATTCCTCTTGCACGGCTAACTGTTGGATGCGAAGTTTGTCGCTGAATAACTGCACCAAAACTAACATTAAAGGATAAACGGCGATCGCCAACAGCGTCAGCCGTACATTAATCCCCAGCATCACCGGCAAAGTCAAAGCATAAGCAAAAGCTGTATTCGCCAAACTGAGTACCGCAAACCCCACCAAGCGCCGAATATTGTCCAAATCGGAAGTAGCGCGGTTAATTAAATCCCCTACCGTATTGGCGGCAAAATAAGACGGTTCTAATGTTAATAAATGGTTAAAAATTTGCTGTTTGAGGTCAAATTCTACTTGACGCCCCACGCCAAACAGCAGAATCCGCGACATCATCCGAATTACCCACATAATTGAGGCGAGGATCAGAATTAGTGCCACGAAGTTGAAAACTTCGTCAAATTTAGTCGCAACTTGGAGAGTGTCAACTGCATTCCGAATCAGCAGGGGAATGTAAACGCCCACAGCATTGACAATTAACAGCGAAAAAATGCCCCAGAATGTTGGCTTCCAGTGCGGGCGCATATAAGAGCCGAGTTTTTGCAGTCGAGAATAACGAGCCATTTGTTAGTGCGTAATTTGAGATTGATTGAGGAAAGGAAGAAGGTTCGGCAACGGATTTTGTAACGGATGTAACGGATGTAACGGATGTAACGGATGTCAGGAAGAAGGAAGAAGGAAGGCGCAATCTTCAGCTCATGTTTCAGCAATTAAGAACGTCCTAATAGTCTTGGCGGTTGCTATAGAAGGTAGAAGTTTGAAAAAAGAAGAGAAGCTCTATCGAAAGGTAGATGACCGAAAACACAAGTTAAGAAAATTTTAATAAAAATTCTGCTTTGGGATAACGTGCCATCAAAATTAGGTTTTGATATTAACTAAAACCTGATTATATCGATATGTAACAAACCACATTATATCTGTGGGAACACGAGATCTGTGGGGACACGGCAATGCCCTGTCCTTAGCCACCCGGAACGAGCTCGCCCAAATCTCCGATCCGCCCCCGCAATCCCCCCCAGCGTTGAGTCGCGCTACAATCAAAAATCGATCGACTTAGCACTCAGCCTCAGAGAGTGCTAAATTTGCTAATGTAAGCGATTGGAGACAAACATGACCAAAATAGTTGCATTTAGCGACAAATCTCGGCGGGCACTAGAACGCGGCGTCAATCAACTCGCCGATGCTGTCCGCATCACCTTGGGCCCGAAAGGCCGGAACGTCCTATTGGAAAAGAAATACGGCGCTCCCCAAATCGTTAACGACGGTATCACCGTTGCTAGGGAGATCGAACTCGAAGACCCCCTGGAAAATGCCGGCGCTCGCTTAATTCAAGAAGTCGCCTCCAAAACTAAAGATATCGCAGGCGACGGCACAACAACCGCAACGGTTCTAGCTCAATCCCTGATTCGCGAAGGTTTGAAGAATGTAGCCGCGGGCGCGAACCCAGTCGCGCTGCGCCGGGGTATTGAAAAAACGATCGCCCACTTGGTGCTGGAAATCGAGAAATTGGCGAAACCCGTCGAAGGGGCTGCAATTGCTCAAGTCGCTACTGTCTCCGCCGGTAACGACGAAGAAGTCGGCGCCATGATTGCCCAAGCAATGGAAAAAGTCACCAAAGACGGCGTAATTACTGTAGAAGAGTCGAAATCTCTGACAACAGAATTGGAAGTTGTCGAAGGGATGCAGTACGATCGCGGATATCTTTCTCCGTATTTCGTCACTAACACCGACCGCATGGAAGTTGAGTACGAAAACGCTCGCCTCCTGATTACCGACAAAAAAATTAGCTCGATTCAAGAACTAATTCCAGTTCTCGAAAAAATCGCCCGCACAGGTCAACCGCTGCTAATTATCGCCGAAGATATTGAAGGCGAAGCTTTGGCAACTCTGGTAGTCAACAAAGCCCGCGGCGTATTGAACATCGCAGCAACGAAATCTCCTGGTTTTGGGGAGCGGCGCAAAGCTATGCTTCAAGATATCGCCGTGCTCACCGGCGGTCAACTGATTTCTGAAGAAGTCGGACTCAGCATCGATACCGCAACCCTAGAAATGCTCGGTACCGCCCGCAAAATTACCATCGACAAAGAAAACACGATCATTGTTGCTGGCGAAGAACACAAAGCTGACGTGCTAAAACGGATCGAGCAAATCCGCAAGCAGCTAGAAGCGACGGATTCCGACTACGACAAGGAAAAGCTAACCGAACGCATCGCCAAACTCGCCGGCGGCATCGCTGTAATTAAAGTCGGCGCAGCTACCGAAACCGAGCTCAAAGACCGTAAACTGCGTATTGAAGACGCTTTGAACGCTACTAAAGCTGCTGTGGAAGAAGGTATCGTTGCCGGAGGTGGCACGACCTTAATTCACCTGATTACAAAAATAGATGCGATCAGAGATACTTTAGACGCCGAAGAACAAGTAGGCGCTGACTTGGTGAAGAAAGCTTTGGAAGCACCATTGCGTCAAATCGCTGATAATGCCGGTGTTGAAGGTTCGATCGTCATCGAGCGAGTGCGGGCGAGCGAGTTCAACATTGGCTACAACGCACTCACCGACGTGTACGAAGATATGATTGCCGCCGGGATTATTGACCCGGCTAAGGTGGTGCGATCGGCTTTGCAAAATGCCGGTTCCATCGCTGGTATGGTGCTGACCACGGAAGCTGTGATTGTCGAAAAACCCGAGAAGAAAAAAGCCGGCGGCGGCGACATGGGCGACATGGGTGGCATGGGCGGCATGGGCGGCATGGGCGGCATGGGCGGCATGGGCGGCATGGGCGGCATGGGCGGCATGGGCATGATGTAGTCTTCAGCCATTAGTTTGTAGTCTGTAGAGTGCGCCATAAGCACTATGGGTGCAAACAAGCGCGTCTTATGTACTACCCGTCTACTGTTTGACGATTAAGGCAGCTTCTCCCCCCGGCGTCCCCTGATAGTCCGGGGGGAGAAGCTATCCAAGTCCCCTTCTTAAGGGAGATGCAATGGGGCTCGGCATTAAGCTAGAAGCGATAGTTCTCAGGGATTTTAAGCTTAAGTTGACACCTATGCAGTGCGCGCCCTCTCGGTCAACTAAAATCCTTCCCAGAAACCGCGTCTCCCCCTCTGCCCTTATCCTTTAAGACGAGGGAGTTACATTGTTGCTGTGCAAGTCTTGAGGAGATTGAAACAGAGTTTCGAGATAAACTCTCGCAGCTTGGCGATAACTGCGCGAAGCTTCAGGCGTACCGCTATCGGCATTCTGCAACAAAAACAGCGACAGGGCCGCGCAAAATACTCGGTCTAGATCCCATTCGGGATGGGTTTCCAGGTAAGTTTTGAGAGAATCGTGCAGCGTTTCGGGAATTTCAGCAAAAATACTGACTGTTGGGTTCATCATTTTTTTTAGTCTCGCTAATAAATTGAAAACAGAACCCCCCCTTCGGCCGGATACAGGTGCAGGCACAGCCGAAATCAGAGCGCTTTTTTTTAGGTCGGTCGCATCATTGTGCGCTATGAGGGGGTGGGTTTGTCAATGTTGCGAAATATTACAAAGTCCTTTAGATAAAAAAAAGGTTTACCAAAGAATCAGCTTTTCAGGGCATTTTTTGTTACATATCTTTATGTGTTGGGCGGTTTATGAGGGATTGGGCAGCAAGTTAAGGAAATCCCCAATTCCGCAGCAAGATGCTACCGTGCCGTTAATTTCTGTGGAAAACTTTGTCGAATCTGTGGAAAACCTCAGACTTGCCTGGGGAAACGCTGTGGAATGTTTAGGGAAAAGTCAGGGAAAAAATAAGAATTGCAAAGGGCATGGGGCATGGGGCATGGGGCATGGGGCATGGGGCATGGGTAGCAAATAACAAATGATTAATGACTACTGACTGCTGACTGCTGACTGCTGACTACTGACTACTGACTTCCTAAGTGCCACTCTGCCGCTTTTTGGCGGATGGTTGCCAATTCTGCCGGCGGCATTTTGTCGAGATTGGCTAAGAGAAAGCTCATGCGACCGATCGACTGAAGTTTGTCGCGGTGGCGCGCTAGGAAATCCCAGTAGGGAAGATTTATCATCTGTGCGGTTGATAGCAGCTTGGTTCTGCCAAAGTCGAGCGCCTAATATCCAAACGCCAACAGTCATTTTATTTGTTTCACCATTGCACCATAAAAGTTATCTTTTACTGTTCATGAGGGCTGGTCGTTTATTCAGAAAAATTAATTGGCGGAAAAATCACAACAAATCAAAACTCATAATTTCTCCGCTTGTGGCGAGAACGTACTAGAGCATAACATTGATTTCCAAAGATAGGGACACCGACCAGCAAATTTAAATTTTATGTCGGTGTATCCTTCAGATGTTAATAACTTGGTCAGCGTCTCTACTGAAAAAAATTTAATGTGACCGTTATCCCAAAGAACGGTAAAATGTTTATCTAGTTTGCCGGAAACCGCTAAAGCCAGATTTTTTAAATAGCCGTGATAGGGTGTGGAAATAATTAGTCTTCCTCCCGGAGCGAGGCATTTCTTGGCAGTTTTGGCTAGTTCTTTAGGATAAAGCAAGTGTTCGATTACTTCAATAGCTAAGACAACATCAAATGAGTTCAGAATATCGGTATCTGGGAGGTCGTAAATATCTGCTTGGATAAACTGACACTCCGGGAAACTTTGACGAGAGATGGCAATTCCGGGCGCAGAAGTGTCAACGCCGACAACTTCGCAGCCGTGCTCTGCGATAACGTGACTGAGGCTGCCATTGCCACAGCCGAGATCCAAAACTCGGAGTTTTGTCTTGCTGGTCTGCTGAAGTGTCGCCAGCATTTCTAAAAGGGGAGATATCAAATAAGCGTGATGATATCTCGGACGGTTGTTTGTGTAATAATACGTATAATTGGTAAAGTTTTTTTTCATCGATTAAGCTATGGAGATTATTGCCGAGACCGCGAATTTACGGAGCGTGGGTGCACTGTTTGGGCCACGGTTGCCCACATTAGGGTTGTCAGAGTCGATCTGCAGCTCGATCGTCTCATTCTTTTTGTTTGACCGGTGAATTATTGTCACCGAATCAATCGGGTGGCAAAAGAAATCTTTGACAGGGTGCAAAATCTTGCATCGCCCATCTCTGGCCCATCTCTCGAAGGCATTCGGAAAGAAAAAGTCCGATGGAGCAGAATTCTCTCTGTACACTAGCCGGAGACAGAACTTTTTGCCCGTTAATTTTGATCCAAGAGTGCATCCATGCGATTCTAGCTTCAAGCAAGTGCGGTATGTCCACCCGAGGCTTTTTTGCAGCCTGAAAAATTGGCCCCTGGGCGATGAGGTGCCAGTCGCTCCGAGAATTGAGAAGGGAAGTGTGACCGAAATCACAGGCATTTGCGAAACAAATTGCTGAGCATATTTGGGTCAACACACTTAGAATCGAGATTACTACAGTGGCTTCTATAATTGTGTTTAAATGTTGTTCTGAAGCTGTGTTGTTCAGTCAGCAGAGCCCCCTAGACAGATTCAGGCTTTCGGTCTGGTTTATTTCACTGTAATGGTCGCTGTTGGGTGTTGCACCTTAATTTAGATATTTCCTATGGTTAAGTTAGGTCAATCCTCCTTTCGCCGTATTTTACTGTCGCGGATTTTGTTGCTCAGCGTACCGGTTCTACTGGTGGGGGAGTATGTTACCTATCGCAAGGCACGCTCGACGCTTCTGGAAACTGCTCGTCTAAACTTGACAGAAAGTGCAGCCAGAAAAGCAGAAACTATTGAACAGTGGGCGAAATCGCTGAAGTCGAATCTGATCGGCGCTTCGGAAAGCTCGATGTTGCAGTCTGTAAATCCGAAGGATTATCAAAAGTTTATCGCGCAATTAGGGCAGCGGTTGCCAGCGCAGGTTGATTGCTTGCAATTGACTAATTTAAAGACAAATCAAGTGATAGCAAGCACTTGCGGGCAGCAGCCGATTCAGTCGCTGCCGGCAAAATTTTGGCCGCCCGTACAGCAGCAGCAAACGCTGCTGGACGACAAGAGCGTTTACATTCGTCTGTCCTTACCTCCGCAGCGACAGGGGACAGCAAACGATCGGAAGGGGGCTTTGGGGGCTGAGGATTTTCCAGAGGCGGGTAAAGAAGGCCGCGATACCCAAGCGAGTTTGGTGTTGAGCGCTCCTGTTTACATTCGTCGGGGCAATACCCTGCAGTTGAGTTATGCTTTGAGTTTGCAGTCGGCCTTGCCTGTGCAAACCAGCGCTCCCAAAGGTTCTTTAGCCGGCTATACGGTGGCGATCGACCAAGATGGGACGATTTTGGCGCACCCGAATATCAACCGCGTGGGCCGCAATATCGACCAAGAGGCAGATGCCGCTCGACTAAAAAGTATTGTCCGAAGGGCGATCGCAGGCGGAAAAGATTTTCTCCATCTATTTTCCTTTGAAAGGAATGGTGTAGAGTTGCTAGCAGGATACGCTGCTATCCCGAGTCCTACAACTAAACAGGAGAACAGCAAGTGGATTATTTTAGCTGTCTCTCGTTTAGATTACGCTCTGTCAGGTTTGGAAGAAATTCAGCAAGTTTTATTTAATTTAATTGTAGGTTTGGTTGCTGCTAGTATCATCGCGACTTTATATCTGTCTCGCGACTTGGCGCGTCCTGTGGAAAAACTGAGAGACTACGCGATGAAAGTAGATACGGAAGTGTCGCAGACAGTGCCCCAAGATTTCCAAATTAGGGAATTTAATCAACTATCAGAAGCACTCAACAGCATGGTGCAGCGCCTCAGATCCTGGGCCCGAGAATTGGAAGTCGCAACCAAAGAAGCGCAAGTCGCCAATCAATTAAAAAATGAATTTTTGGGGAATATTTCTCACGAATTGAGAACGCCACTTAACGGGATTATTGGTTTTATTCAAATTGTGCGGGACGGCTACTGCGATGACCGAGATGAAGAAATGGAATTTTTACAACGGGCCCACGATTCGTCAATGCAATTGCTCAATATTATTAATGATATTTTGGACATTGCTAAAATAGAATCCGGCACCTTTTCCATGATGTTAGAAGTAGTTGATATTACCCAGGTACTTGAAGACGCGATTGATTTGCAAGCGACTCAAATTGAGGAAAAAGGCTTGAAGTTAAGTTTGCCAGCTCCTCACGATCCGATTATTGTTCATGCCGATCCCGAGAAGCTAAAACAGGTGTTTTTAAACGTGTTAAGCAATGCCGTTAAGTTTACAGAGTCCGGCAGCATTAATATATCTGTGCGGCTAGAATCGAGGACTAATTCTGGTAGTTTTAACGGCAGTGCTGACAGTACGACTAGCCCCAGCGGTCAAAGCGATTGGGTGGTGGTGACAATTAAAGATACGGGAATTGGTATCGATCCCGAGCACCAGCAGAAATTGTTTCAACCTTTTGTGATGGCTGATGGTTCTACAACTCGCAAGTTTGGCGGTAACGGTTTGGGCTTGGCTATCTCGCGAAGGATAATGGAATCTATGATTGGAAGCATTACCCTGCACAGCGCGGGCGTGAATCAAGGTACTACAGTGATGATTTCTTTGCCTGTCAATCAGCAGTCAAGTTTTTATTTTCAGAGCCCGGACTTAGTAACGGAAAAGGGAAATTTCAAAAGTTGAGGAGTGATTTTCCCAATCTAAAATCTAAAATCTAAAATGGTATTAGGGGCTGTCCCCCGAGTTCGAGGGATTTGCTCAAAGTGCTGAGAATGCGGATTAATTCGACGGAAGCCGCGCCCGAAGAGGTAAGAGAGGGGGTATTTGTTTGCACGCAGTTGAGGAAGCGATCGCACACTCGCCTCAGCGGTTCTACTTGTTCTAAACTCAACACTTCGCGGTGTCTGGTGCTTGTTGGCTGCGGCGCGATCCTCTTCGTTGGCGTAGCCCCCGTAGGGGCGGGCTTCGCTAACGCACTTTCAAAAGAGTTATTCTCTTCGCCCGGGTAATCTGAAGGGCCGCGCTGCAAAATCAGGGGAGTTTCTGGCAACATTTCATCAAAAATCAAGGTTCCCAAACTGCCAACAACTGTTAAGCGCCGTTGTTTGTCGGGATTTAGCCAGCACAGGTGAATAAATGCTTGAAATCCGTCGGGATAGGTGAGCGTTACCCAAACTAAATCTGCTAGTTTTTCTGCCGGATTAGTAGTCAGCAGTGAAGGAGCCAATTGATTTTCAATTTCTGCTGCTTCTTTATTTATTCCTGATTCCTTCTTCCCTTTTCCTGATTCCTTCGGAAATACAGTGCCGATCGCCCTTACTTCAATTGGCCTTTGTTCCAGCCAAGTATTGAAAATAGCGATATCGTGAATAGCCAAGTCCCAAAGGGCATCAACGTCATGGCGCACCGGTTTAAAATGGGTGCGCTGGGCGTAACCGTAGCGCAATTTTCCGAGTTGATGCTGTTGAATAATTCTTTGACCTCGATCGACTGCTGGATGAAACAGATAAGTGTGGTCAACGAAGAGTTGTCGCTGCTGTTTTTCGGCTAATTGACTGAGTTCTATTGCTTCAGTGAGGTTGAGGGCGAGGGGTTTTTCTGCTAAGACGTGGTAGCCTTGTTTCAGCGCTGCTGCTGCGAGGGTGTAGTGTGTGGAAGCTGGAGTAGCGATCGCCACAGCTTGCAGTCCCGGCAAGGCTTGCACTTGAGACCAATCGGTAGCTAGAATCACCGAGGCATCGAGATTAAACTGTTTTTGAACAGCCACCAATGAATCTCGATTCTGGTCTACCACCGCTAAAACTTGGCTGTTGGGATGTTCGAGAAAGTTGCGAATTAGGTTAACTCCCCAGCGACCTGCCCCCAATACAGCTATTCCGATTTTCATTGATAATAATTTAAAAAATCGCACAGTAATTATAGCATATTTTGTTATTATTATCTATGTTTTAATTCAAAAAAATCACTGTTGACTGTTAACTGTTGGCAGTAGTTATTGGTTATTGGTTATTGGTGGCAGCTAACAAATAACAAATAACTGATAACACCACTCAACAGTCAACAGTCAACAGTCAACAGTCAACAGTCAACAGTCAACAGTCAACAGTCAACAGTCAACAGTCAACAGTCAACTAACTACTGACTATCAACTAATTTATTGAAAGCTGCCTGAGCCGCTGCTTGTTCGGCCGCTTTGATCGATCGACCTTTTCCCTCTGCTACCAACTTTCCCTGAATGAGAACTTCTGCGGTAAAACGATCTTCCCCGCCCTGCACTGTCCCGGTTTCTTGGACGCTATATTTGGGCAAAGTTTTGTATTTGCCTTGAGTCAACTCTTGGAGAGCAGCTTTGTAGTTTTGGCGGGCAGGATCGCTGCGGATTTCTGCCGCTAGGCGTTGAAAGTGAGAATCTAGCCAAGGGCGAATTAATTCTAACGTCTGGGTACTCAAATAAAGCGCAGCCAGTACAGCTTCCAAAGCATCTGCCAGCCGGGGTTCAGCGCCTGTTTTGTCCGAGGCGGCACTGCTGGAAACAATTAAATAGCGATCGAACCCGTAACTTTCAGCGATTTTAGCAAGAATGCGATCGCTCACCAAGATCGATCGAATAGCAGCAAATTCCCCCACTGTACAGTCAGGATAAACCTCAAACAACAATTCCGACGCCGCCAGCCGCACAACTGCATCCCCGACAAACTCTAGTTGCTCGTAATTTGCCTTAGCTGACGCGCTCGCATGAGTCAAAGCTAAATCGAGGAGATGCCATTTTATCGAAGCATCCTTCGTCAGTCCCAATTTTTGAATTAATGTTTCAAGTTGCTTTTGGCGACCCGGATAAATCATACCATTTTAGATTTTAGATTTTAGATTTTAGATTTTAAATTTGGGAATGACGGATGACTATCTGGGTTGAGAACTTGTCAAAAGTTGCATTTTTTTTTACAGGTATCAGATCCATATTAATAACTTTTTCCTTAAAACAATAAATATTTATCCGGGTGATTATGGTGCACCTTACCGCAAATCTTCCTCCGGGTGTGCAGTGCACACCTTTCCCAACAAAAAACAGGTCGAAAGGATTTGTTGACCTTATTCCCAAGCGGTAATTTTAATTAAATGGGGGGGAAAAAGTCGGACATAAGCCGGGTTCTGTTCTCTCAACTGCAAGCAGTTTTCGAGGGCAGTTATCTATCTGGGGCGCCTGTTACCAGACGCCTCAAGCGGTACCAAAAAACGGAACTGGTAAAAAACCAACCATAGTTCCTCCGACCTTGCTCCCAACTGGGGTTTACCGAGCCAGCACCTCTCGATGCTGCTGGTGCGCTCTTACCGCACCTTTGCACCCTTACCCCCTAACACTTTGCGATTTTCGATGCTTGATTTTTGATTCAATCTCAAATCTCACATCTCAAATCGGGGGGCGGTATCTTTCTGTGGCACTATCCTCACGATCGCTCGCACTGGGCGTTACCCAGCAAGTTTGGTTTTTCGGGAGCCCGGACTTTCCTCAGACAAGCTTTCGCTCATCCGCAACCGCCTGCGCCTACTTTTTCCCCAGATTTATTGTACGCGATCGTTCGTCAATCAATTTAAGATTTGAGATTGAAGATTTTAACTTGTCGCCGACTTAATTTGGACATTTGTGTTTATTCAAACTCTTGTACGGTGGGTCCGAAAGCCCGCCCAACAATTAAATTTCCATGCAACTCCCCTTAAATTCACTCACGGATGAATCAGGGGGCTGAAAAGTTGGGAATTATCATGCAAGGATTTATGGCACGGATTCAACTAGGGGTACGAAACCTTTTTACCTCACATAACTTTTAATTATTCAATCTTCAATACCCAATCTCAAATCTTAAATTCGGTTACTTTAATGAGTCCTCTTTCACAGTAGAAAAATTATCAAACCAGCCGCGTCGCCAGAAGAAGTAAACTAAACCCGAGGCGATCCCTAGCATAATTGCCCAACACAGCGGATAGCCAAAATACCAGTTCAGTTCCGGCATATTCCAGGGAGATTTCTCTGTATTGAAATTCATCCCGTATACTCCCGCCACAAAAGTTAGAGGAATAAAGATACTCGAAATCACCGTCAGCAACTTCATGATTTCATTCATTTTATTACCAACCGAAGACAAGTAAACATCCATCAAACCAGAAGACAACTCTCGATAGGTTTCGACCATATCCATCACCTGCACCGTGTGATCGTAACAATCGCGCAGGTAAATTCGCACCTCGGGACTAATCAAATCACTGCTATCTCGAATCAAAACATTAATTGCATCCCGCTGCGGCCAAATGGCGCGGCGCAGAGTCAGCAATTCTCGCCGGATTTTATAGATTTTTTCCAGGGTTTTGCGGGTAGGGTTCAGCACCACTTCATCCTCTAATTCTTCAATGCGCTCTCCGTAAACTTCTAATACAGGGAAGAATCCATCTATAATCGAATCTAACAGAGTATAAGCCAGATAATCAGCTCCGTGTTTGCGAATTATTCCTTGTCCTTTACGAATGCGCTCGCGCACTGGTTCAAAACAATCATAGTCCGGTTCTTCCTGAACAGTTAACAGGTAATGCTTGCCCAAAATCAAACTTACTTGTTCTTTATGAAAAGTATCTAATTCTGGATGGAGCATCACCATCCAAGCAATGATTAAAATGTGTTCTTCATAGTCTACTACTTTCGGTCGCTGGGGAACATTAACTACATCTTCCTGAGCCATTAAGTGTAAATTAAACACTTCGCCCATTTGCCGCCAAGTTTCTTTGTTTCCCAATCCCAACATATCAACCCAAGAAACAGATGCTGTATCTAAATACGCAGCAGCTTTGTGAGGATTTGCCAATTTGGCGCGAGTTGCGGCTGTTTCGCAATAGTCAATTAATACAATCTCCGGAGGCGGCGCATCTGGTTCTAAGTCGAGAGTTCCCGGCGGAGCCCCCGGATCGTCGTAAAAATAGTCAACATAGGAATCATCATCATCATCTTCTTGAATTTGTTTTGCAACGGCACTAGAAGTATGTATGCTTTTGTATACCATGCTAATATTCCTGACTTTTAGAAACTTTAATTAGATTATCATTTTTCTGGTGCAACTACCAATTACCAATGACTAATTACCTCTGCCGAATGGGAATCTCGATCGCAAATTCAGTTCCCTCTCCGGGCGCGGAAATGCACTGCAGCGTCCCTCCGTGTCTTTCCACCACAATCTGATACGAGATAGACAGTCCCAAGCCTGTACCTTTGCCTACTGGTTTAGTAGTAAAAAACGGGTCAAACACCCGACATTTAACAGGCTCTGCCATTCCACACCCGTTATCGGAAATTACGATCGCAACCCGATTGTTCTCCAGCACCTCCGTGCGAATCCGAATCCACGGCAAGGTGTCGCCAGTTAAAGGTAAACTAGCAAAATCTTGCCGTTCCTCTTCTGAATAACTCGCCACTTCCAACTTCCTATTCCTGACATCCGCTAAAGCATCAATAGCATTATTTAAAATATTCATAAACACTTGATTTAACTGCCCCACGTAGCACTGTATCTGCGGCAATTCCCCATATTCTTTAACTATTTGAATATGACGATTTCTGCCATTTTCTTTAATCTTGTGTTGCAAAATTAACAGAGCGCTGTCTATTCCCTCGTGAATATTAACACGTTTAATATCTGATTCTTCCAGGCGGGAGAAGTTACGCAAAGACAGAACTATTTGACGAATTCGCTCGGCTCCGGTTTGAATTGAACTCAGCAGATGCGGGAAATCCTCTTTCATGAATTCCAGTTCTATTTCTTCTGCCAAATCTTGGATAACAGCAACAGGTTTCGGGTAGTGTGCGTGGTACAAACTGCACAGTGCCAGCAAGTTTTTGGCATACTCACTAGCGTAAGTGATATTACCGTAAATAAAACTGACAGGATTATTGATTTCGTGAGCAATTCCCGCCACTAGCTGTCCCAAACCCGACATTTTTTCCGCTTGAATTAGTTGAGCTTGAGTCCTGCCTAATTGTTTCAATGTTTGCTCTAGCTGGCGATTTTTATGTTTTAATTGAGCTTCGGCTTGTTTGCGATTAGTAATATTTCGGGCTAGAATAATAATTTGATCTGAATTAAACGGCAACAGTCGGGCTTCATAAGTTTTTTCTCCTTCCGACATGGAAACCGAATATTCTATATCGATTGAATTTCTTGTTTCGGAAATTTCCAAGATTGCTTGGGCAAATTGGCAGGCGACATTGTGCGGCAATATGTCGGTCATTCGTTGACCCATAAAATGTTCGGGAGGCACGTATAAACTCGATGAAGTTCCTGACAAATAATCCACAATTATACCGTCAGCATCTAGTCGAAAATACAAATCAGGCAAAGCGCGAAAAACTGCTTCTAACTCTAAAGTTTTTTGGCGCAATGCTTCCTCAGCGTAGTACCGATCGCTAATATCAAAAATCACCCCGTCCAAACAGCAAACGTTCCCATCTGCGTCAAACACAGGAGAACCCTTATCCCACACCCATTTAACCGTGCCGTCTGCTGCTAACAAGCGGTATTCCAAGCTATAAGACTGTTTGTTTTCTATTCCTTGGCGAATAGTTGCTTCTACTTTTGCCAAATCTTCCGGGTAAATAATGCTAGCAAAAGTCCGGCACCCTCTGTCCAAAACAGAAATAAAATCCGCAGCAGGGTAGCCTGTGAGTAAGTAAACGGCATCGCTAATAAAATTAGTGGAAAAATCGCACTTCCAGCGATAAACCACTCCGGGAATATTAGCTACCAAAGACCGAAATCTTGATTCACTTCTACGCAAAGCTGCTTCCGATTCATGTCGTTCTGTAATATCGCGAGCGAAAGCTAGCACTGCAAATACATTACCTTCAGCGTCGCGCAGAGGTACTTTTTGGGTATCAAAAATATGTACTGAACCGTCAGCAATAGTTGCCGGATCGCAGGGATTGTGGATAATTTCTCCCGCCATGACAGCAGAGTCGTCTGCACGGAATCCTCGGATATTTTTGGCGGCATTCCCAAATACTAGCTCTTCGGAGAATCCTAATTCTACATCTAATTTACCAATTATTTCTTCGACTTTTTTACCAATTGCTTGAGCGAAACTCTTGTTTGCCAAAATACAGCGAAAATTTGTGTCTTTGGCAAAAATCCAGTCGCTGGTTTTGTCTATTACTGTGCGTAGGAGTTGTTCGGAACGTTCGGTTTTTTCCAACGACGCCTGCAGTTCTAGTTCTAGGCACTTGCGAGCAGTAATGTTTTCAAAAGCAACACCGACGCAGTTGTTGGGTAATGGAAAAGCTTTAATAGAAAAAGCGCGAGTTATTCTGCCGCCTTCATCGCAGTCAATATCTTCAAGTTCTACGGCTTTATGGCTGCGAATTACCGAAGCAAATGCTTGGGGAATGTTTTTCGATCGCAGGTGGGGAAAAATCTCGTCGATTGTCATTCCCAAAACATCAGCCATTTCTAATCCGGTAAATAGGGTAGCCGCAGGATTCGAGGCGATCGCCCTGAGGGTGCTGTCATCGTCTATATTTTCTAAATGGTAGACGTACAAACCAATTTGCATATTCTCGACAATTTGGTCGTAGAGGCGCACGCTTTCGTCTACCTGCCTGCGTTCGGTAATATCTTCAGTAATCCCCAAAACGTACTGAGGGCGGCCTGCGGCGTCGAGAATTGGCACTTTGCGGGTGTGCAGTATTCTCATACCTTTGTGGCGAGTTTGGATCGGCTCTTCGGCTATGTCTTTAACAGTAGATTGGTTATGATCGCTGGTCAATATTTCCCTGTCTTGAGCAGTGAAAACATCAGCTTGTTCTTTGGGGTAAATATCGTAGTCATTTTTGCCGATCGCCTCTTGAGAGGTAACACCTGCGATCGTTTCTCCGGCTTTATTCCACAGCACAAATTTCAGCGAAGAAGCATCTTTAGCAAAAACTCCCACCGGCAGATTTTCTACTACGGAATTGAGGAAGCCTCTAGCTGATTTTAATTCAGCTTCTGCACGCTTGCGTTCGATGCCTAAAGCGATGACATCGGCAACCGATGCTAAAGTGTCCTGAAAGGGTGTTGTCAGGGGCTGGCGGCTGATAATTACCATGACTCCCACCAGCCGTTCTTCGACTATCAAAGGGTAGCCGGCGAAGGTGAGAATTTGCTTAGGTATTGGGCAATTGGTCGGCTTTGGGCTGGTGTTGACAATTGCTACTTCGGAACTGTGTACCTCTTTTGATTTCACAGATTCTTCCTCTGGGAACCCAAAATTATTCAGTTCAAATCCGCAGTCAAATTCCGGTTTTTGCTGTTTGGCGATCGAGTTCACCTTACTTTCAATAAAGCTAGCCCGATCGTCTGTGCGACTGTATATTCCCGAGGCTGCTTGCAATTGCCAAAGATTATGTTGAGAGTTGAAAGTCCAAATTTCAGCAGAAGCGACATCAATATTCCGCACCATTGCCTCGCAGCAGGGAAGCAGGATATCTTGAGGGTGTTTGGTGAGGGCAATACCCACATCGGCTACCATTGCTGTGAGGCGAGAAGCTTGGGCTTTTTCTGCTTCCAATCGTTTGCGATCGGTGATATCTTCCACTAAAGAAAGCACAGTAAAAGTGTCGCCGCTGCGAATAATCGAGTTGAACCAGCGACACCAAATTACCTGTCCGCTTTTAGTATAGTTGCGGTTAATTGAAGTATTGCCGTTGCCAGTGGCTAGTTCAAGCTCGATCGCGCTTATAGCCTCTCTATCTTCCTGGCAAACCAAAGCCAAATCGCCGAAGTGCTTGCCCATCATATCATCGGATGTCCAGCCAAAGATTTCCTCGGCGCGTTTCGACCACTGAACGATCCGAAAATCTTCATCCCAGCCCACCATTGCCAGCGGACTGTTAGCTGCATTCAACCACAGTAAATGGTTCGATCGGCGTAACTGTTGAGTTTTCTGCTGCTGCCAGCGGTAGTGCCTGGTTATATCTCTACCGACGCCCAAAACCCGCATCTGGTTGCTAGAGGCATCCACCGCTGGCGTATAAGCAGTTTCGTAAATTTTAATCCCGCCGTCTGCCGCCATCACCTCATGAATTGCCAGCCGTTTTTCCCCGGTTATAAATACTTGTTGCAGGCAGGAATCAATCTGCGAGATTATATTTTTGACAGCCGCATTATTGGGATATAATTTTAATAATTCCTGATTAGTTTGGTTGACTATTTCAGCAGGCTCCAATCCCATCCAAGCAGCAGCGACAGGATTGATCGATAGGTACTTTTGCTGTCGATCGCACTCTAGGAAAGCATCAACAGAGTTAGAGAAAAAAGACTGAAACGAGTTGATAACTTCCTGCATGGGTATTTTTTCATGAGAAAAGCTTAGTATTAGGGAAACCTCGTGTCTTTAGACCGAGCGAGGAAACACTCATCAGGCAGTTTTCACCGCCTTGAATATTGATTGTTGCTACAGGGGGATACTTGGTCGATTGGTACTTTTGCGATCTATTTTTAACGGAACAATTACCGTTTCAAACATTTCACCCGCGATCGGATAGCAGCTTGGGCTTACACCCATATTTTTGATAACGTAATCAGTTAAGACGATAGCTAGTCAACTATCTCTTTTGATTAGGGCATAAAGCCCCATCTCTTCCGAGCGGGGTGCTGACTTGCTTAAGCTCTAAAATTTTCCTAACGTTAGTTTAACCCACTCAAATCTTTTTGAGCACTGTACTGCTGCGTTTTCCGGTGCAATTTTCGGCGCTGTTCCCTATAATACAAAAATTTTAAAGAAATAGTATTTTTGCGAATATAGCTTAATTACAGCAGATGCTCTTTTTTTAAACCAGACCCAGCGGATACAAAAGCGAGATGGAGAGACGGGGACACGGGGAGGTGGGCAGAGGTGGAATCCACAACCTGCGAGAAAAATGCTTCAGAAATGCCAGACAGCTTACCGATTCGCAATTCCCAATTCCCGATTCTCAATTCTCGATTCGCAATTCCCAATTCGGTAATCTGAAAGCGGTTTGGCAGTACGCGAAGCAAAGAACGCAAGCCGTGCAAAGCCATGTAACATAAAGATTGCGATATTTTTCTACGTAATATGGAACTATTAGATACCTTGATTGTGGGTGCGGGTATTAGCGGTTTGAGTTTGGCGCACGCACTTCACAAGGAAGCAACGAGTCCATCCTCGCTGAAGATTTTAGTCGCTGAGAGTCAAGGACGTGTGGGCGGGAACATCACCACTGTGACAGCGGGGGGGTTTCTCTGGGAGGAGGGCCCGAACAGTTTTTCGCCGACGCCAGAATTGATGAAGTTGGCTGTGGATGTGGGATTGAAGCAGGAGTTGATTTTTGCCGATCGCAAATTGCCTCGTTATGTTTATTGGCAAAAAAAGCTGCAACCGGTGCCGATGACTCCCCCGGCGATGATTCAGTCTCAGTTGCTGAGTTTTCCGGGGAAACTGCGGGCGTTATTCGGGGCTTTGGGCTTTGTCGGGCCGGCAATGGGTGCTCGACTTTCGCAGCAGGGTGACGAGGAAACTGTTTCTCAATTTTTCCGCCGTCATCTGGGGCCGGAAGTGATGCAGCGGTTGGTGGAACCTTTTGTTTCTGGGGTTTATGCCGGCGATCCTCAACAACTTAGCGCGGCGGCGGCTTTTGGCCGGGTAGCCAAGATGGCTGATATGGGTGGCGGGCTGGTGGCGGGGGCGCTGCTTTCTGCTAGGAAAAGACCGAAGAAATTGCCCGCAGACCCGAATGTTCCGTCTACTAGACCGGGGGAGTTGGGTTCGTTCAAACAGGGGTTGAAGGCTCTGCCAGAGGCGATCGCTGCTCAATTGGGCGATCGAGTGAAACTCAACTGGCACCTGACTCGCCTCCAGCGTACAGAACGCGAAACTTACATTGCTGTATTCTCGACGCCCGACGGACAGCAGGAAGTTGAGGCGCGCACCGTGGTTTTGACAACGCCCGCTTACGTTACAGCCGATTTGTTGCAGCCTCTGCAACCGAAAGTTAGCAGTGCTTTACAAGCTTTTACTTATCCTACGGTTGCCTGCGTTGTATTAGCATATCCGCAGTCGGATGTCAAGGGTAAATTAGTAGGTTTTGGAAATTTAATTCCGAGGGGGCAGGGTATTCGCACTCTGGGGACGATTTGGACATCGAGTTTATTTGCCGATCGCGCGCCCGCAGGGTGGCAAACTCTCAGCAGTTACATCGGCGGGGCTACTGATTCGGAAATTGGCAATCTCGACTCAGAACAAATCGTTCGCGAGGTGCACCGAGATTTGTCGCGGATTTTGCTGAAACCAGATGTGCCACAGCCAAAAGTTTTAGCGGTGAATGTGTGGAAGCGGGCCATTCCTCAGTACAATTTGGGTCATTTCGATCGCCTGCAACAAATCGATGAGGGCTTAAAATCTTTGCCTGGGGTGTATTTGTGCAGCAACTACGTTGGCGGAGTGGCTTTGGGAGATTGCGTGCGAAGGGGTTTTGAGCGTGCACGAGAAGTGGGCGAGTATTTGCAGAACAAACAATCAGATACTCGATCGATCTGAATTATTGTGTGGGGAGGGCGGGTTTACAAATATCGAGTATGTTAATCCGAAATATTGGTGAACCCGCACCTACAGCCTTCTGCCTTCATATCCGCTGCCCAATGCCGAATGTTACTAGGTTGTGGGTTCAAATTTGTAACCCACCCCCCGGACGGTTTGAATCATCGGCATTTGATTGGGATCTAGTTCAATTTTGCGGCGAATTTGACCGATATGGACATCCACCACGCGATCGGCTCCTACATACTCGTAGTCCCACACTTCATGCAGCAATTCCGATCGCCTCCACACGCGACCGGGTTTGCTGGCCAAACAGTACAGCAGGTCGAATTCTAAAGCAGTCAAAGCAACCATCTGACTGCCGAGAATTACCTCGCGGCGAACCGGATCTATTAGTAGCTCTCCAAAAGTAAGAGTTTTTTGTTCGGCGGGAGTAACAATGCGTTTGCGCTTCAAAATTGCTGCAACGCGAGCTCCAATTTCTACAAGACTAAAAGGTTTAGTAATGTAGTCGTCAGCACCTTCGGCAAACCCTTTCATTTTGTCAGCTTCATCGGTTCGGGCAGTCAGCATCAACACAAACACGCCGGTGCGTCTTTGCATTTCTTGACACAGTTTGTAACCAGTTGTATCAGGTAAATTTACATCTAGAACTACTAAGTCAGGATTGAGTTGCTCAAATAATTCCAGACCAGTCTGACCGTCCTCGCCAGACTCAACTTGATAACCTTGCTGGCTCAAA
Organism: Microcoleus sp. B3-D2; assembly: GCF_036705345.1. Lineage (NCBI taxonomy): Bacteria > Bacillati > Cyanobacteriota > Cyanophyceae > Oscillatoriales > Microcoleaceae > Microcoleus > Microcoleus sp. B3-D2. The sequence continues at coordinate 5,792 of NZ_JAUBUG010000034.1, read as the reverse complement.
AAACGGTGAATTAAATTTCGGATTGCCGGGTCGTCATCAACCACAAGGATTTTTACAGGGGCCATGACCACAAGTTTGCTTGAAGAATTAGGCAAGAATATTCAGCCATAATAATAGAAAACTGGATACAAATCTCGAAAAAATTGAGCTTTTAATAGTTATAGCCCTATTTATAACCTACGCAAAATTTCAGGCAATAAATCTCCAGGAACTTTGGATAAGGCTAAATTTTGGCCTGGCAGCCCACATTCACTATAGAAAGCTCTAATCGTTTTGACAATATAGCTCAATGCTGTTTGCCGGGAATCAGCAGCTTGGGAGTTTGCCGCGGCTTGCAAGTTGAGTTTATCCCCATATGTTAACCCTTTGTCATTGAGATGTTGTCCCCATTCGGCACACACTTGCAACTGGTGGTGCAGTGCTGCTTCTAGATGGCTTGTCTGTGCGACTTTATTAGCGGGGAAATGTGGGTCGGTGGCTAGTTGATAGTGGGCTAGTCCGAGATTGTTGCGGGCGGCCAAGGCGTCAAAGGTGAGTTGGGTTCGATCGAGCTCTCCGGCGATATCCAACGCGGTTTCGTAGGCGGTAATCGCCTGCTGCAATGATTCCGTCCGCGCCTGTTTCTGCTGAAACTGGTTCGCCAAATGCCAATAAGCGGTACCGAGATTATTGTAGGTGGCTGCTGCTGCTGCGGGTACTAATTCTCGGGTGCGGTATTTCAATGCTTCGCGGTAGGCGGAAATCGCCCTGACTAGCAGGGGTTCTGAGGGTTCGTGCTGGGCGAGATTCCAGCAGGCGGTACCGAGGTTGTTTTGCACTCCGGCATAGTTGAGGGGTTCTCGTTCGGGACTGTAGCAGGAGAGAGCTTGGGTGTAAGCTGCGATCGCGCTTTTGAGATATACGATCGGCTCACCATCTTGGGCTAAATTCCAGTATGCTGTCGCCAAATTATTCTGAGCAGCAGCGTACTGCTGGGGCTCCACGGCGGGGTCTAGATCCAGCAGCGCTTGTTGGTAAGCTGCAACTGCGTACTGCAAGTTCTCTGTCTTGTCTCGGTAGCGGGCTAAATCGGCCGAGGCGATTCCCAAATTTTTGTTTAATCTAACGCGGGTTTGGGGTACGGTTTCGCCATCTGTTCGGTTCAAACCTTCAAGGTAGAGGGCGATGCTGCGTTCAAGGCTGGATACCGGATCTGAGGCGTTGAGGGCATTGGTGCGATCGCGCGACAGCATCCAGTAGAGAGTGCCGAGATCGTTGAGCAGATCGGAAATTGGCGGTAGGCTGTTGGACTCCAGGGCGTACTGAGTTAAATTTTGTGTCAATTGGGCAATCAGCCGCGCGCATTCCTCAGTTAGTGGTTGATTTTGCTGCGAGTTGGTGTCAACGTCGAGATACGCAATCACTTGTTCGATCGCGCGAATGGCGATTGTCAGGTTGTGTTCTGAAACGTCTCCGCCCAGAATGCGATCGCGGTAGTAATTCCCCAAACTGTGATAAGCCAAGGCCAAAGCTTCGCAAGAACACTGATGTTCTTGCAGCAGTTCGATGTATTGCAGAGTTTGCAGCGGCAGAAAATTGTCCTCCGATGCGGCATCTTTTTCTGCTTCCAACTCCTCAGAAGCCGCTGCTAGCACCAAATCTGCCAGTTGCACGGATTTAGAATCTGGCCCTGGGGACGGGGGATGGAAAATTGGGGATTGTTCGTCCTCTGTCAGTTGGACGGATTTAGAATCTGGCGCTGGGGACGGGGGATAGGAAATTGGGGATTGTCGATCGGGAATTGGGGATTGTTCGTCGGGAATTGGGGATTTTCCAGACAAAGAAGGTATTAAAAGTTGGTTGTCAAAGTCTCCCTTGTCCCGTAAGTTTCGCAAGTCTCCGGAGTTCCCGAAGTCATCAAAGTGCCCGAAGTCTCCCTTAGCTGGAGTTGGTTCGCCTTCAAACTCAAATACTCCGGTTCGCCAGTGCCAAAATTCCGGGGCCGAGTGCTCGATCGAACTCAGCCAGGGCCGCGACACCCACAGCAACACAGTAGACTCGCACATTTGCAGGTGTGCTTCAATGTCCCTCAAATAGCTCAGGAACGACCACTGCACTGCTGCTGACTGCCTGGTCAGGTGTTCTGCCCCGATAATTTGAAATGTCGGCCAAGGGCTGTAACTGCCCCTGTTTTGCGGCGGTGGGTGTTGGGTCAGCCACGCCGCGATCGAACCCCAAGGATTTGGATCGCTCAAGTCAAGTTCCAAACTGACAAATCGGGGGTAGTGGATCGGGGAGCGAGGATCGGAACCTGCGCTCTCTGCGGCTAATTCTGTGTGCAAGCGGGCTGCCAGACAGTCCCGCAAGCACAAGTCGTCGCAGGCGGCGATAAAAATTTGACGGCGTAAATTGAGGTCGATCGCCTGTTTCAAGCGTTGGTAGATCAGCTTGTTCGAGCTAGAAACTTTTTGGGAAGGAATAGACATCAGGGTGAGCCGATTTTAGATTTTAGATTTTAGATTTTAGGTTTTAGATTTTGGATTGTAGATTTTAGATTGTAGAGTTGAGAGTTGAAATCTCGATCGCTCATAACTCACAACTAAGCCCTGAAGGCAGTCAATCGCACCGGTGATGACTAAAGGATTGTAGATTTTCAATTGGCAATTTTATGTGGGTGACGAACCAGTGTGATTAAGTGCAACCCAAGTCCCTGAAGCTGACAGCCGAGAGCAAAGAACCAAATTTCTGCGGGTCTTATATCGTTTCCGGTTGGAGGGGCACGATCGAGTCAAGGTCAATAATTCCACATTCCGCCACTCCTCACTCCTCACTCCCCACTCCCCATCATTCCGGTGTAACCGGAATTGATATTATTTAGCTTTCCAGCTCGCTCGGCACGCTTCAGGACTATCGCAACTACCTGCTTTGTATTGAAACACAAAAACCATGTTTCCATTGGTTGGAAAACATGGTTTATTGAATGATTATTTAAAATTGCGATTTGAATCAGCTTTGAGTGTAAGCCCAGCTTTTAGACGGAAGCAGCCACAAACACCAAACCCGCGACCAACACGGCTGCTGCAATTCCCATGATGATATAGTTCCGTTGCTGCTGCTGGTTGGGAGGTTCGGCGCCGTACACCTTCGGCTCTTTAGCAAAGTTGTTCAGGCGTCCATCGTCATCTTTGATGTAAGGCATCAGTCACAATCCTTAATATTTTTGATGTTTACAACTGTACCAAAAAAGCGCCCAGGAAAATTCGGCCATTTATTTGGAGGTGACAGTGCCTGTTTGGGGGGAAGAGGCGATCGCGTAATCTTTGATCGGCATTCTGCCTGCTAAGTACGCTATCCGGCCCGCTTCTGCTGCCATTCCCATTGCTTTTGCCATTGCCGGGGAATTTTGGGCATTGGCGATCGCGGAATTAATCAACAGTGCATCGGCTCCCATTTCCATTGCTCGCGCCGCTTCGCTGGGCGTTCCGATTCCCGCATCGACTACCACAGGAATATTTACCGTGTCAATAATTATTTGAATATTGGCGGCATTGTTGATCCCTTGTCCTGAACCGATGGGCGAACCTAAAGGCATGACTGTCGCACAACCGACTTCTTCGAGGCGTTTTGCCAGCAAGGGATCGGCATTGATGTAGGGCAAAACGGCAAAACCTTCTTTAACTAATTGTTCTGCTGCTTCCAAAGTGCCGATCGGATCTGGCAGCAAATATTTAGCATCGGGAATCACTTCTAATTTGACAAAATTATTGTCTTCTTGCCCTAAAAGTTTCGCCATTTCCCGCCCTAAACGAGCTACTCTAATTGCCTCATCCGCAGTTTGACAACCGGCAGTATTTGGCAGCATCCAAATTTTAGTCCAATCAAGAGCCTCTGCCAATCCTTCATGACCGGGAGCATTTGTTTGCACTCGCCGCACAGCTACAGTCACAATTTCGCACCTGCTAGCGTTGACACTTTGCTGCATTTCTGCAATGCTGCGATATTTTCCCGTCCCCGTCATCAAACGAGAATGAAAAGTTTTGCCGGCAATAACCAGAGGTTTGTCTAAAGGTGGCGTTGCTGTGTCTACTGGATACCCAAAAATGCTGTACTCAAGTGCCTCTTCCCACTGTGTTCTGCCACCCATCATCTCTTCAAGCTGCCAACCTTCTTTTATGGTTAGATCGTCGCGGGTAACAGCATATAAAATTTGGCCTACAGTAATTAGTTTAGCATCTCGCGGCATATTATTTTTCAACCCGCACTCTACGATTTCTTTAAATTCGCTGAAATGGTCTTCCATTTTGCCAGTCTTCCCTTGTAATGATTTGAATTTGTTTGCTGTTGGCAACAAAAATTATTTGTTGAATATGGTTTTGGGTATCCCAAAACAGACCTTGTTTGATGCCAGCGTTGATTTTCCAGACATCGTAATTTTCTCGGTTGATGTGAAAAATAACTACTGATGCACCTTGAGTTTTTGCCCTGCTTATTCCTTCTTGAACTCGATACCTGATGTTCCTCGTAGATTCTGTTAACTCCTTAAATTCGCAAATCAGACCGTCTATCTCAGCGTCTGGGGTTCTCACACCCTCTGCTGCTTGCTCGCTCAACAGCGTAACTCTCTTTCCCATTTTAGCCAAAACTTCAGCCACAAAACTTTCCGAATTATTAAGATTGTGTTGTTGGTGAATTAGCACAAATCCGCCAGCTATCTCATCAAAATAATATCGCCGATATTCTGGTTCTGCATTTTCGTAGATGGCTCTGCTTGTCTCGATATATTCTGAATTCACCGTTACTATACTCTCAATGGACTCGGATCGGGTAGAGTTAAATCTATGAAAGCAACTGTTGAGCAAGTGGCTAAAATTGGAATATTTGCCAGCTTAAACCAAACTGAATTAGAGCGATTGCAAGAACACACAGTAATTTGCAGTTACCGACAGGGAGAAGTTGTGATGTATGAGGGCGATCGCATCCCCGAAAAATTATACACTCTTTTGAGCGGTTCTCTGCGGGTTGCAAAAACAGCGGCGGCGGGCAAAGAAACAATTCTCCGCACTTTATTTCAGGGAGATATTTTTGCCGCACCTGCTTTGCTAGGCAACGGCATTGCCCCCGCAACGGTGACTGCAGAAACTGATGTGGAAGTTCTTACCACAGAACGGGAAGTTTTGCTAGCAGCAATTCGGGAAAATCCTGAGATTGCCTTGCGAATATTGGCGGTGTTTAATCAGCGGTTGCAGCAACTGCACGAGACAGTGCACGGTTTGGTGTCGGAAAGGGCGATCGTCCGGCTGGCCCGATTTATTCATTACTTTGGCGTCGAGCAAGGTACGAAGATTGCGAATAATAGTGTATGTTTAGAAAAACATTTTCCCTACTATCAAATTGCTCGCAGTATTGGAATTACTTACGAAGAATGCGTGAGGTTGTTTAAGAAACTCAAGCCGTTTGTATCTTACAGTCGAGGCGGTAAAATTATTGTATTGGACTGGAAAAAATTGGAGGATATCGCCTCGGGAGATGAAATAGATTAAATGTTAAAATCCCAATTCTTGTAGGGGGGGTTTCACAAACAATATTTGACTGCAACTCACTATCTATATAAACCGGCCCCCCACAACCTGTGAATCGGGGCGGGTTTATTATATTATTGATTTTAGGCAATTAGGGTTGGTAAAACCCGCCCCTACAGCAATATTTAGCTATAGACTAAATATTAAAATCCCAATTTTTGTAGATACTGTCTTGACCTGTCAAGGGGTAGCAGTCAAATAATTGGGGTCGAAAGGCTTTTGGGATTTTAAAAT